>NZ_JBFAVI010000171.1:0-15245 GCF_040679695.1 Micromonospora sp. NPDC052213 | reverse complement strand
GGGCGGGGGGGGGGGGGGGGGCGGGCGGGGGGCGCGGGCGGGGGGGGGGGGGGGGGGGGGGGTGTGGGCGGGGGGGGGGGGGCGGGCGGGGGGGGGCCCGCGCCGCCCCCCCGCCCCCCACGGCTCCACCGGCCGGTGGGCGCTCGGGGCAGAGACCGGTGGAACTGATGGGTTCGTGGAAGATCATGCCAGTCCGCGACCGGTCGGCCGCCGCGGTTAATCGGGATCTAAGGAAGACTTGCGCCGGCCCACAGCTCGGCCGACCAGCCCGAACCGGCTGACCTGCCGGGGCGTCGCCTCGGGGTCGGCGAGCAGCATGACCACGCTCGCCCCGCCGAGCCGGGCCCGGTCGATGCTCACCGAGCCGTTGGCCTGCAACGCCACCCGCTTGGCGATGTCCAGCCCCAGCCCGGTGGAGCCCTGGTCGCTGGCACCCCGGCGCAGCGCCCGGTCGGGGTTGGCGATCCCCGGCCCGGCGTCGTCGATCCGGATGGCGACGTAGCCGTCGCGGCGGGAGACCGCCACCTCGAACGCGGTGCCCTGCGGGGTGTAGCGGAAGACGTTGCCGATCACCGCGTCCAGCGCGGCGGCCAGCTCGGCCCGCGGCACCGGCGCCGGGATGCGCAGCTGGGCGCCGGTCACCCGGTGCGGGCGGTTCTGGTCGCCGGCCAGCGCGGCCCAGAACACCATCCGGTCCCGGACCACCTCGCTGACGTCGCACATCGCCGGCCCCGCCTCGTGCGCCACCGCCTTGCGGGTGGTCTTGATCAGCACGTCGATCTCGCCCTCGAGGGTGACGATCGCCTGCCGGATCCGTCGGATGCCGCGCCGCCGATCCAGCTCCGCCTCGCTGAACGAGCCCACGCTGGTGTCGTCGGACTCCAGCGCCTCGGCGTCGAGCCGTAGCACGGTCAGCGGGGTGCGCAGCCGGTGCGACAGGTCGGCGACCAGCTCCCGCTCGTCGGTGCGCGCCGCGACCATCCGGTCGGCCATCCGGTTGAAGGCGTACCCGGCCTCGGCGAGCTCGCGCGGGCCGCTGGGCTCGACGCGTACGGCCAGGTCGCCGTCGCCGATCGCGAGCGCCGCCCTGACCAGCCCCCGGGCCGAGTCGACCGCGCGGGCGGCGACCCGGTCGACCACCAGCACCGCCGCGCCCACCAGCGCGGCGGCCACCCCGAGCAGCAGCAGCCACCGGCCGCCGGCGCCCTCGTCCAGCGCCGAGTCGGGCACGAAGACCTCCACCACGGCGGTGCGGTCGCCGAGCACCACCGGGTCGAGCCGGAGCACGCCGCCGTCGACGTCGACGACCACGGAGCGTCGCTCGGCCCGTGCCCGCTCCAGGTCCGCGTCGCCGGCCCGGCCCGCGGACCCGTCGGCCCCGAGGCCGTGTACGACGGGCCGGGTGGCCGGGTCGTCGCCGCTGGCGGCCACGGCGCGCTGCACCACGGCGGGATCGGTGCTGACCGCGAGCGCCCCGGTCACCAGCGCGCTGCGGCGGGCGGCATCCGCGATCGCCTCGTCGCGGGCCCGGTCACCGAGGCCGGTGGCGAGCGGGACGAGGAAGGCGAACGCGACCAGGGCGCACATGCCGGCCGTGAGACGGGCCAGCGACGCCCTCAGTCCGGCGCCACCAGCCGGAAGCCGACCCCCCGCACGGTGCGCAGGTAGCGCGGCTTCGCCGCGGACTCGCCCATTTTGCGACGTAGCCAGTAAAGGTGAACGTCGATGGTCTGGTCCTCGCCGACCGACGGCTGCCGCCATACCTCCTCCAGAAGTTCCCGGCGGGACACTACCCGGCCCGGACGTGCGGCGAGATACGCCAACAGGTCGAATTCCTTGCGGGTCAGCGCCAACGGCTCGCCGTCGAGGTGGGCGCTGCGCTCCCCGACGTCCACCCGCAGCCCGCCGACGCTGTGCACGGCCGGCTGCACCGCCCGGCTGGCCCGCCCGGCCCGGCGCAGCACCGTGGTGATCCGGGCGTCGAGGTGCGCGCCGGTGAACGGCTTGACCATGTAGTCGTCGGCCCCGGCGCGCAGCAGCCGGACCACGGACTGCTCGTCGTCGCGCGCGGTGGCGATGATGATCGGCACGTCGGTGATGCCGCGCAGCATCCGCAGCGCGTCCGAGCCGTCGAGGTCGGGCAGGCCGAGGTCGAGCACCACCAGGTCGGGGGTCTCGGCGGCCACGCGGCGCAGCGCGTCCAGCGCGGTGCCCACGGCGTGCACGGCGTGCCCCCGGTCGGCGAGGGACCGCAGCATCGCGCCGCGTACGACGTGATCGTCTTCGACCAGGAGCACGGTGGCCACGCCAAGACGGTACTCGGCGTGGCAAGTTGACCGCGTTGCGGCGCACCTGCGAACCGGGCAAGCTGGTACAACGATGTCCTTCACGCTCTTTGCCGACACCCGCCTCGCGCTCGCCCGGGACTCCCTCGCCGGCCTGTCGGTCGGCGACGCGCTCGGCTCGCAGTTCTTCGTCCCCGGCCGGCACCCGGCCGACCTGGCCGCCGGCAGGCTCCCCCCGCCGCCGTGGGAGTGGACCGACGACACCGAGATGGCCTGCTCGGTGGTCGCCGCCCTCGCCGCGGCGGGCACCATCGACCGGGACGCCCTCGCCGTCGCCTTCGCCGAGCGCTGCGAGCCCTACCGGGGGTACGGGCCGGGCGCCGTGACGATCCTGCGGCTGATCCGCACGGGCACGCCGTGGCCGGTGGCGGCGGCCGCCGCCTTCGACGGGCAGGGCTCGTGCGGCAACGGCGCGGCGATGCGCGTCGGCCCGCTGGGCGCCTGGTTCGCCGACTCGACCGCCCGGGCGGCGGCGCAGGCCCGGGCGTCGGCCGAGGTGACCCACGCGCACCCGGAGGGCATCACCGGGGCGGTCGCGGTGGCGGTGGCCGCCTCGCTGGCAGCCCGGGCCCGGCTGGACGGCCACCGGCCGCCCCCGCGCCGGCTGCTCGCCGGGGTGGCCGCCGCGCTGGACCCGGCCACCGAGGTGCACCGTGGCGTACGCCGGGCGGCCGACCTGCTCGACCGGCCGCTGCGCGAGGCCGTCGACGTGCTCGGCAACGGCTCCCGGGTCACCGCGCAGGACACCGTCGCCTTCACCTGCTGGGTGGCGGCCGTGCACCTGGACGACTATCCGGCGGCGATCGGCGCCTGCGTCGAGGCGGGCGGGGACGTGGACACCACCGCCGCCATCGTCGGCTCGGTGGTGGCCGCGCACACCGGGGTGGGCAGCCCCGGCGGGGTGCCCGCCGACTGGCTGGCCGCCCGCGAGCCGCTGCCGGACTGGTCCGCCTGACCCTTCCCGCCGGTCGGGCGGGTGCCGGGGGCGGCGTCCCACGGGTCGCGGGGGCGGTGGCGTCGCCGACCGTGCCCGCGGGGGCGACCGATAGCATCGCAGGAGCCGATCGCTCGGCGTCATCCGTACCGTCTGCTGGAGGAGTGACCGTGTCCGCACCCCGTACCCCCGCCGTGGCCGACCCCGTCGTCGTCGCCGCCGGGACCACGGCGGCCGACGCGGTGGCCGCGGCCGGGCTGCCCGCGGCCGGCCCGAAGGCGGTCGTCGTGGTCCGCGACCCGCAGGGCCAGCTGCGTGACCTGGACTGGTCGCCGCAGGTCGACACCGAGGTCGAGCCGGTCAGCCTCGACTCCCCGGACGGGCTCAACGTGCTGCGGCACTCCACCGCGCACGTGCTCGCCCAGGCCGTGCAGGACGTCTTCCCCGAGGCCAAGCTCGGCATCGGCCCGCCCATCGAGAACGGCTTCTACTACGACTTCGCGGTCGACAAGCCGTTCCAGCCGGACGACCTCGGCAAGCTCGAGAAGCGGATGCAGGAGATCATCAAGTCCGGCCAGCGGTTCCGCCGTCGCCGCTTCGGCAGCCTGGACGAGGCGAAGGCCGAGCTGGCCGCCGAGCCGTTCAAGCTGGAGCTGATCGACGTCAAGGGCGAGGGGCTGGACACCTCCGAGGTGATGGAGGTGGGCGGCGGCGAGCTGACCATCTACGACAACCTCGCCGCGACCGAGGACAAGGTCTGCTGGTCGGACCTGTGCCGTGGCCCGCACCTGCCGAGCACCCGGCTGATCGGCGCGTTCAAGCTGATGCGCTCGGCCGCCGCGTACTGGCGGGGGTCGGAGAAGAACCCGCAGCTCCAGCGGGTGTACGGCACCGCCTGGCCGACCCGGGACGAGCTGAAGGCGTACCTGAAGCTGCTGGAGGAGGCCGCCCGGCGCGACCACCGCAAGCTCGGCGCGGACCTCGACCTGTTCAGCTTCCCCGACGAGATCGGTTCCGGCCTGGCGGTCTTCCACCCCAAGGGCGGCATCATCCGCCGCGAGCTGGAGAACTACTCCCGCCGTCGGCACGAGGCGGCCGGGTACGAGTTCGTCAACACCCCGCACATCACCAAGGCGCAGCTCTTCGAGACCTCCGGTCACCTGCCCTACTACGCCGACACGATGTTCCCGCCCATGCAGCTGGAGGGCGCGGAGTACTACCTCAAGGCCATGAACTGCCCGATGCACAACCTGATCTTCAGGGCGCGCGGGCGGTCGTACCGGGAGCTGCCGCTGCGGCTCTTCGAGTTCGGCACGGTCTACCGGTACGAGAAGTCCGGCGTGGTGCACGGCCTCACCCGGGTCCGCGGCCTGACCCAGGACGACTCGCACATCTACTGCACCCGGGAGCAGATGGCGGGCGAGCTGACCACCCTGCTCACCTTCGTGCTCGACCTGCTGCGCGACTACGGCCTGGACGACTTCTACCTGGAGCTGTCCACCCGGGACGACTCGCCGAAGTTCATCGGCTCGGACGAGGACTGGGCGGAGGCCACGGAGGCCCTGCGCACCGCCGCCGAGGCATCCGGCCTGGACCTGGTGCCGGACCCGGGCGGCGCGGCCTTCTACGGCCCGAAGATCTCGGTGCAGGCCAAGGACGCGATCGGCCGGACCTGGCAGATGTCCACCATCCAGGTCGACTTCAACCAGCCGGCGCGGTTCGGGCTGGAGTACCAGGCGGCGGACGGCAGCCGGCAGCAGCCGGTGATGATCCACCGGGCGCTCTTCGGCTCGATCGAGCGCTTCTTCGGGGTGCTCACCGAGCACTACGCGGGCGCGTTCCCGGCCTGGCTGGCCCCGGTGCAGGTGGTGGGCATCCCGATCCGCGAGGACCACACCGACTACCTGCACGGCTTCGTCGCGGCGCTGCGGGCCGAGGGGATCCGCGCCCAGGTGGACGCGGGCGACGACCGGATGCAGAAGAAGATCCGCAACGCCCAGCAGCAGAAGATCCCGTTCATGGTGATCGCCGGCGACGACGACGTGGCGGCCGGCACGGTCTCGTTCCGCTACCGGGACGGCTCGCAGCGCAACGGGGTGCCGATCGCCGACGCGGTGGCCCACGTGCTCGACGTGGTCGGCTCGCGCACCAACGTCGGCCCGTCGGCCGCCTGATCCACCACGCGCCGGAGTCCTCGACGCACGAAGTCCCCCCGCCGCCGGCGGGGGGACTTCGTCGACGGGCCGTCGGGCGTCAGATCCCGCAGGTCGGTGCGGACCAGGACCGGCTCGGCGTGTTGCCCAGGTGGGTGTGGTCGTTGTGGCCCGGGTAGCCGGGGCCGAGGATGTTGCTGAAGCCGTGGTAGCGGGCCTGCTGGGCGAGCCGGCACAGCGAGGGCGATCCGACCAGGTCGACCCCGTCGCCGTAGAGGTGCCGGCTGTTGCTGGCGCCGCCGACCGCGCTGTTGCAGGCGTAGCTGCGGAAGCCGCTGCTGATGTAGAGCGGCACGTTGCCGAGTGCGCGCCGCATGGCCTGGAGCTTCCACATCGACACGCGGGCGTTGAAGCGGGCGGTGCTGGCCGACACCGCGCCGCCGGACCAGTCGCTGTTGCACCGGTTCCACTCCGCGTAGCTGAAGCTGACCGGGGTGCAGTCGTCGTCCTGGAGCGCGTAGATCTGGTTGAAGGTCTGCGGCCCGGCGATCCCGTCGGCGCCCAGCCCGTACGCCTGCTGGAACCGGATCACGGCGGACCGGGTGCCCGGGCCGTACACGCCGTCGAGGGCGAGCACGGCGCCGTAGCCGGGGTAGCCCGAGACCCGGATCTGGAGTTGCCGGACATCCTCGCCGGACATCCCCTGGGACAGGGTGCGTCCCCAGGTGTAGCAGCCGTCGGCGTGGGCCGCGCCGGCGGTGAAGGTGACGCCGACCACGGTGGTGGCGGCGGTCAGCACGAGCGCCGCGAGGAATCTGCCGAACCGTCGGATCACGGAGACCTCCATCGGTCTATGTAAGTAAGTCGATGGATGGAAGTTTCAACGGTGCACTTCGATTCGTCAACAACTTCCAGCGCCGGGTTCCCCACGGCGGGCCTCGCCGGTCGTCGGGCCGCTCCGTAGGATCGTCGTGTGACTGGGGTGGAACGGCACACGGACAGCGGCATGGCCGACGGCCTGGAGCGGCTCTGGACGCCGCACCGGATGACCTACATCTCGGGTGAGGACCGTCCCGAGGGCTACGAGAAGCCGAAGGGGTGCCCCTTCTGCCTCGCCCCCGGCCTGCCGGCGGAGCAGAGCCTCGTCGTCGCGCGCGGCGCGCACGTCTTCGTGGTGCTCAACCTCTACCCGTACAACCCGGGTCACCTGCTGGTCTGCCCCTACCGGCACGTCGCCGACTACACCGACCTCGACGGGCCGGAGACCGCCGAGCTGGCGTCGTTCACCCAGACCGCGATGCGGGTGATCCGCAAGGTCAGCAACGCCCACGGGTTCAACCTCGGGATGAACCAGGGCGGGGTGGCCGGCGCCGGGATCGCCGCGCACCTGCACCAGCACGTCGTGCCCCGCTGGGGCGGGGACGCCAACTTCATGCCGGTGATCGGGCGCACCAAGGTGCTGCCGCAACTGCTCGGGGACACCCGGGAGCTGCTCGCCCGCGCCTGGCCCTCCTGACCCGGCTCACCGCGCCCAGCCCGCCCCACTCGCCCGCGCCCGGCCCGGTAGGGCGGACGGGCGGACCGGGCGGACCGGGGTCGGGACCCCGCACGGCGGCGGGGACTTCGCCCCGGGGCGGGAACCGGAGGTGGCACGATGCGTCGATGGCAGTCACGACACGGACGTTGGGCCGCAGCGGTATCGAGGTCAGCGCGCTGGGCATGGGGTGCTGGGCGATCGGCGGCCCCTGGGCCGAGGGCACCCAGCCGCTGGGCTGGGGCGCCGTCGACGACGAGGAGTCCGTCCGGGCGGTACGCCGCGCGCTCGACCTCGGCGTGACCCTCTTCGACACCGCCGACACCTACGGGGCGGGGCACTCGGAGCGGGTCCTGGGCCGGGCGCTCGCCGGCCGGCGCGACGAGGCCGTGATCGCCACCAAGTGGGGCCACACCTTCGACGAGGCGACCCGCCAGGCCACCGGCGCGGACAGCTCCCCGGCGTACCTGCGGCGGGCGGTGGAGGAGTCGCTGCGCCGGCTCGGCACCGACCGGATCGACCTCTACCAGTTGCACCTGGCCGACCTGCCGGTGCCCCGGGCCGAGGCGCTCGTCGGCACCCTGGAGGACCTGGTCGCCGACGGGTCGATCCGCGCGTACGGCTGGAGCACCGACCGCCCCGACCGGGCGGCCGCCTTCGGCCAGGGCGCCCGGCACGCCACCGCCGTGCAGCACACCCTCTCGGTGCTCCGGGACGCCCCCGAGCTGCTCGCCGTCTGCGACAAGTACGACCTGGCCAGCGTCAACCGGGGACCGCTGGGGATGGGCCTGCTCTCCGGCAAGTACACGACCGGCTCCACCCTGCCCCGCGACGACGTGCGGGGGGTGGCACCGGGCTGGCTGGAGTGGTTCCGGGGCGGCCGGCCCGCCCCGGAGTGGCTGCGGCGGGCCGCCGCCGTGCGGGCGGCGCTGACCGCCGACGGCCGCACCCCGGCCCAGGGCGCGCTGGGCTGGATCTGGGCGCGCAGCGGGCGCACCGTCCCGATCCCCGGCTGCCGCACCGTCGCGCAGGTCGAGGAGAACGCCGCCGCCCTGCACCGGGGGCCGCTGCCGGCCGACCAGTTCGCCGAGGTGGAACGCCAGTTGGCGGCGCTCCGCTCGGCCGCGCTCCGCGAGGCCGACCGCCCCCAGCACCCGAGCCCCATGCTCCCCACCGCCCGCCCCTGACGCGCCCCACCCGCCGGAGCACCGTGGATCACGCGGTTGTGGTGGGCGTCGCGCCCCGGATCACCCGTTTCGTCGGGCAGCTCCACCGCGCCGAGCGGCTCCGTGCCACAACCGGGTGAACCGACCCCGCGAGGAGCCCGGTCAGGGGTGGCTGCCGTGTTCCTTGCGGACCTGGTCGGCCAGGTGGGCGGGCATGGGGTCGTAGCGGACGAAGTGGCGGCGGAAGGTGCCGGTGCCCGACGTCATCGAGCGCAGCTCGACCGCGTAACGGAGCAGCTCCGTGGCGGGCACCTCGGCGCGGACCAGGGTGCGCCCCTCGACGTCCGCGTCCGGCTCGGTGCCGAGCACCCGGCCGCGCCGCCCGGACAGGTCGCCCATCACCGCGCCGACGGACGAGTCGGACACCCGGATCACCACCTCGTCGACCGGCTCCAGCAGCGCCGGCTGGCCCTTCTCGGCGGCGTCCCGCAGCGCCAGCGCGCCGGCGGTCTGGAAGGCCGCGTCGGAGGAGTCCACGCTGTGTGCCTTGCCGTCGAAGAGGGTCACCCGCAGGTCCACCACCGGATGGCCGGCGACCAGGCCCCGCTCCATCTGGGCGCGTACGCCCTTCTCGACGGAGGGGATGTAGTTGTGCGGCACCGCGCCGCCGACCACCCGGTCGACGAACTCGAAGCCGGCCCCGCGCGGCAGCGGCTCGACCTCGATGTCGCAGACGGCGTACTGGCCGTGGCCGCCGGACTGCTTGACGTGCCGGCCGTGCCCCTTGGCCGGGACGGTCAGCGTCTCGCGCAGCGCGACCCGGACCGGCTCGGTGTCCAGCTCCACCCCGCCCGCGCGCAGCCGCTCCAGCACCACGTCGGCGTGCGCCTCGCCCATGCACCAGAGCACCAGCTGGTGGGTCTCCGGGTTGCGCTCCAACCGCATGGTCGGGTCGCCGGCGACCAGGCGGGCCAGGTTGCGCGCGAGGGCGTCCTCGTCGGCGCGGCTGTGGGCCACGACGGCGACCGGCAGCAGCGGCTCGGGCATCTCCCAGGGGGCGATCAGCAGCGGGTCGTCCTTGGCGGAGATCGTGTCGCCGGTCTCCGCGCTGCCCGACTTGGTGATCGCGCAGATGTCGCCGGCCACGCAGGCGCCCACCTCGCGCAGGCTCGCGCCCAGCGGGGTGTAGATGTGCCCGACCCGCTCGTCGGCGTCGTGGTCGGGGTGGCCGCGCTCGGCCATCCCGTGCCCGGAGACGTGCACGGTCTGCTCCGGGCGCAGCGTGCCGGAGAAGACCCGGACCAGGGAGACCCGGCCGACGTGCCGGTCGACGGTCGTCTTGACCACCTCGGCGACCAGCGGGCCGTCCGGGTCGCAGGCCAGCGGCGGGCGGGGCGAGTCGTCCACCCCGGCGACCGCCGGCAGCTCGTGCTCCAGCGGCGACGGGAAACCGGCGGTGAGCACCTCCAGCAGCGCGTCCAGCCCGACCCCGGTCTCCGCGCAGACCGGCACCACCGGGTAGAAGTGGCCCCGCGCGACCGCCTTCTCCAGGTCCTCGACCAGTACCTCGGTGCCGATCTCCTCGCCCGAGAGGTAGCGGTCCATCAGGGACTCGTCCTCGCTCTCGGCGATGATCCCCTCGATCAGCTCGTTGCGGGACTCGACGATGGCCGGCAGGTGCTCCGGGTCCGGCTCGCGCACGTCGGCCGGCAGCCCGGCGGTGTAGTCGAAGACCCGGCGGGTGATCAGGCCGAGCAGGCCGACGGTGGAGACGCCGTCGTCGCCGAGCATCGGCAGGTAGAGCGGGAGCACGTTGTCGCCGAAGACCCGCTGGCAGAGCGCCACCGCCTCGTCGAAGTCGGCGCGCGGGTGGTCGAGCCGGGCGACGGCGACGGCGCGGGGCATGTCGACCGCCGCGCACTCCTCCCACAGGGCGGCGGTGGCGGCGTCCATCCCGTCGACGGCGGAGACCACGAACAGCGCCGCGTCGGCGGCCCGCAGCCCCGCGCGCAACTCGCCCACGAAGTCGGCGTAGCCGGGGGTGTCGAGCAGGTTGACCTTGATTCCGTCGTGCAGCAGCGGCGCGCAGGCCAGGCTCACCGAGCGCTGCTGGCGTACGGCCGCCGGGTCGTGGTCGCAGACGGTGCTGCCGTCGGCGACGGTGCCGGCCCGGCCGATCGTGCCGGTCGCCGCGAGCAGCGCCTCGACCAGGGTCGTCTTGCCCGCTCCGGAGTGCCCGACGAGCACCACGTTGCGGATCCGGCCCGGCTCGGTCACCACCGGCGCGCCGCCGGCGGCCCCCTTCTCCTGACTTTTCTGCGCCATGGGGCGCACCTCCCTCAGCCGTGGTTGGTGGCGACCGCCGCGCGCGACGGGGAAGCGGCCCGAGCGGGTTCCGCGGCGATATCCTCCGGTGCTCTGCAGGGTTACGGGTAATCAACGGGCGGGTGGGTGAGCTGACTCACCTTCCTGGCTCGATCTCACACCTGTTGCGGGGCCGGCACAAGCCTCCGCCCTGCGCGGGTCGCTGACCGGCCGTACCGCCGGTGCCGGCGGGACCGTTATCGTGGGACCGCCATGGCGAAGATCTTCCAAGTGACGGCCCGCGCGGGGATGACCCGCGTCGTCGAGCCGGTCGCACGCGGCCTGCTCCGAGCGGGCGTAACCCCCAACGCGGTCACCGTGGCGGGCACCCTCGGGGTGCTCGTCGGTGCGCTCGGCTTCGGTGCCCGCGGTCATCTGGTCGCCGGGGCCCTGATCGTGACCGTGTTCGCGCTCACCGACCTGCTCGACGGGACGATGGCCCGGATGAGCGGCGGCTCCACGAAATTCGGGGCGTTCCTCGATTCGAGCATGGACCGGATCGCCGACAGCGCGGTCTTCGGCGCGGTGGCGTACTGGCTGGCTACCCAGCACAACTATTCCGGTGTCGCCGCCGCGCTCATCTGCCTGGCCGCCGGCGGCCTGGTCTCCTACGTCAAGGCCCGGGCCGAGGGGCTCGGCATGACGTGCAACGTGGGCATCGCCGAGCGCACCGAGCGGCTGCTCATCGTCGGCGTCGGCGGGCTGCTCACCGGCCTTCACGTCGACCCCGCGCTGGAGATCGCGCTCTGGCTGCTCGCCGCGGTGTCGATCTTCACCGTCGGCCAGCGGATGGCCCACGTCTACCGCCAGGCCCAGCGGGTGCACACCCCGGGCGGGCAGGGGTGAGCGCGACGAGCGCCGGTCGGTCGCCGTCCGGGGGCCGGCGCCGGTGAACCTCACCGAGCTCGGCTACGTCGCCGGGTGGCGCGTGATCCGCGCGCTGCCCCGGCCCGTCGTGGCCGCGGCGTTCCGGGCGGGCGCCGACCGCGCCCACCGCCGCGGCGGCGGGGGTACGGCCCGACTGCGCGCGAACCTGCGCCGGGTGGTCGGCCCCGACCTGCCCGAGGCCGACCTCGACGAGCTGGTCCGCCACGGCCTGCGCTCGTACGCCCGCTACTGGATGGAGGCGTTCCGGCTGCCCTCGCTCAGCCGGACGGAGATCCTGGCCGGCTTCCGGCTCGACGGCGAGGAGCTGCTCGCGGCCGACGTGGCGGCCGGCCGGGGCGCGGTGGTGGCGTTGCCGCACGCCGGCAACTGGGACGCCGCCGGCGCCTGGGTCGCGGCGACCGGCTGGCCGATCACCACGGTCGCCGAGCGGCTCAAGCCCGAGGGCGTCTACCAGCGGTTCCTCGCCTTCCGGCGGAGCCTGGGCATGGAGATCCTGCCCACCCACGGCGGCGACCGGCCGGCGTTCGACGTGCTGGTCGACCGGGTCCGGGCCGGCACGGTGGTGCCCCTGCTGGCCGACCGGGATCTCTCCGCCCGGGGGGTGGAGGTCGACTTCTTCGGGGCCCGCACCCGGATGCCGCCGGGCCCGGCCCTGCTCGCCCTGCGCACCGGGGCGCCCCTCTACGTCGCCTCGATGTGGTACGAGGCGGACGCGGCCTGCGCGTCGATCGAGGGTCCGCTGCCGCTGCCCGACCCCGAGGAGGGCCCGCTCGACCGGCGGGTCCGGTCGCTGACCCAGCGGATCGCCGACGGTCTGGCGGCGGGCATCGCCCGGCATCCGGAAGACTGGCACATGTTGCAGCGGATGTGGCTGGACCAGCACGGCACGGGTGGCGGCGCGACCCTGCCCTCCCCGGCTGCCGGACAGGCGTAAGGGAGGCGTTGAGGCGTGCGCATCGGCATCGTGTGCCCGTACTCCTTCGACGTGCCCGGCGGGGTGCAGAACCACGTCATGGACCTCGCCGAGGCGCTGATCGGCCTCGGGCACGAGGTGAGCGTGCTCGCCCCGGCCGACGAGGACTCCCCGCTGCCGCCGTACGTGGTGCCGGCGGGGCGGGCGGTGCCGCTGCCGTACAACGGCTCGGTGGCGCGGATCGCGTTCGGCCCGGTCTCCACGGCGCGGGTGCGGCGCTGGATCACCCGGGGCGAGTTCGACGTGCTGCACGTGCACGAGCCGCTGACCCTGAGCCTGTCGCTGCTGGCGGTGCTCTCCGCCCGAGGGCCGGTGGTGGCCACCTTCCACACGGCGATGACCCGGTCGCGGGCGCTCGCCGCCGCGCAGGGGGTGCTCCAGATCGTGCTGGAGCGGATCACCGCCCGGATCGCGGTCAGCGCGCTGGCGCGCAAGGTGCAGGTCGAGCACATGGACGGCGGCGCGGTGGAGATCCCCAACGGGGTGGCCGTCGCGAAGTTCAACCACGCGCAGCCGCTGCCCGGCTGGCCGGGGGAGTGCGCGCCCGGGCGGGGCGGCGCGATCGGCTTCCTCGGCCGGTTCACCGAGGCCCGCAAGGGCTTCCCGAT
This sequence comes from Micromonospora sp. NPDC052213, assembly GCF_040679695.1. Taxonomy (NCBI): domain Bacteria; kingdom Bacillati; phylum Actinomycetota; class Actinomycetes; order Micromonosporales; family Micromonosporaceae; genus Micromonospora; species Micromonospora sp. NPDC052213. The sequence goes on along the minus strand of NZ_JBFAVI010000171.1, from coordinate 2,280 downwards.
CCTGCGCGACGCCTTCGTCGAGCTGGCCCGGCAGCGTCCCGGGCTGCGGCTGCTGGTGGCCGGCCCCGGCGACCCGGACGACCTGTTCGGGCGCTTCCCGGTCGAGCTGCGCGACCAGGTGACCTTCCTCGGGCTGGTCTCGGAGGAGGACAAGGCGCGGATGCTGCGCAGCGTGCACCTCTACGTGGCGCCGAACACCGGCGGGGAGTCCTTCGGCATGATCCTCACCGAGGCGCTCGCGGCGGGCACCACCGTCGTGGCCAGCGACCTCGACGCGTTCCGCCGCGTGCTCGACGGCGGCCGGGCCGGCCGGCTCTTCCCGACAGGGGACCGGCCCGCGTTGCGTACCGCCCTGGCCGACCTGCTCGACGATCCCGACGGGCGGGCCGCGCTGACCGCCTGCGGCGACCAGGTGGTGGCCACCTTCGACTGGCCGGTGGTCGCCCGCCGGGTCCTGGAGGTGTACGCGGCGGCGATCGAGGCCACCGACGGGCGGGTCATGGACACCGAATGGGTGGGGCTGGACTGACGATGTCGGGCATGTGGTGGGGGGTGGTCGCGGCCCTGGCCGTGGGGCTGGTCGCGGCGTACCTGGTCTGGACCGCCGGCCGGGTCGACCGGCTGCACGGCCGGGCCGAGCTGGCCGCCCGCGCCCTGGACGCCCACCTGCTGCGCCGCGCGGCGGCCGCCGCGGTCCTGGCCGAGCGGCGCTACGGCGTCGAGCTGTACGCGGCGGCGCGGATCGCGCTGGACGCGCAGCCGGACGAGCGGGAGGCCGCCGAGAACGACCTCACCCGCCAGTTGCGTGCCGTGGAGCTGGACCCGGCCGATCCGGACTGCGAGGCGGTGATCGGCGCCAGCCGGCGGCTCGCCCTGGCCCGCCAGGTGCACACCGACCTGGTCCGCGACGCCCGCGCGGCCCGCGGCCGTCGGCTGGTGCGGCTGCTGCGCATGGGGCGTCGCCGGCCCTGGCCGCGCTACTTCGACATCGACGACCCCACCCTCACCGTCCCGGCGGACGTCCCCGCCGGCTGAGGCGGTCCCGGACCCGACAGAACGCCCAGACGGGACGCCGGACGCACCCGGCGACCGGGCGGCGGCGGGGCGGTGACGACTGCCACAGGGCAGGCCACCGTGGGTCTGATTGGCTGTCGGACGGGCGTTGGGACGGCCGTAGCATTTTCGCAGCCACCCCATCCCCGAGCACGTCGAGGAGCGATGACCCGTGCCCGAAACGACTGCCCAGAACGCCAGCGCCAGCCCGGTCACCGGCACCGCCCGCGTCAAGCGCGGCATGGCCGAGATGCTCAAGGGCGGCGTGATCATGGACGTGGTCAACGCCGAGCAGGCCAAGATCGCCGAGGACGCCGGCGCCGTCGCCGTGATGGCGCTGGAGCGGGTGCCCGCCGACATCCGCGCCCAAGGCGGGGTGTCCCGGATGAGCGACCCCGACATGATCGACGGCATCATCAACGCCGTCTCCATCCCGGTGATGGCGAAGGCCCGGATCGGCCACTTCGTGGAGGCCCAGATCCTCCAGTCGCTCGGCGTCGACTACGTCGACGAGTCCGAGGTGCTGACCCCGGCCGACTACGCCAACCACATCGACAAGTGGGCCTTCACCGTCCCCTTCGTCTGCGGCGCGACCAACCTCGGCGAGGCCCTGCGCCGGATCACCGAGGGCGCGGCCATGATCCGCTCCAAGGGCGAGGCCGGCACCGGTGACGTCTCCAACGCCACCACCCACATGCGCAGGATCCGGCAGGAGATCCGCCGGCTGGGCTCGCTGCCGACCGACGAGCTGTACGTGGCCGCCAAGGAGCTCCAGGCGCCGTACGAGCTGGTCAAGGAGGTCGCCGAGAGCGGCAAGCTGCCCGTGGTGCTGTTCACCGCCGGTGGCATCGCCACCCCGGCCGACGCCGCGATGATGATGCAGCTCGGCGCCGAGGGCGTGTTCGTCGGCTCCGGCATCTTCAAGTCCGGCAACCCGGCGCAGCGGGCCGCCGCGATCGTCAAGGCCACCACCTTCCACGACGACCCGGACGTGCTGGCCAAGGTCTCCCGGGGCCTGGGCGAGGCGATGGTCGGCATCAACGTCGACGACATCCCGCAGCCGCACCGCCTGGCCGAGCGCGGCTGGTGACGTGCGGGGAAGGGACCTTCCTGACGTCTGACGCGCAGGAAGGGGCCCTTTCCGGCCGCCATTCAGGAAGGGAGCGGCAGATGGGCGACGCACCCGTGATCGGAGTGCTCGCGCTCCAGGGCGACGTGCGCGAGCAC
>NZ_JBFAVI010000170.1:0-15564 GCF_040679695.1 Micromonospora sp. NPDC052213 | reverse complement strand
GGCGTCCACCACCGACGTGGACGCCTCACGGTCGGCGAGCCACTGGGCCGGCGGGCGCGCCGCCGGCCCAGGCCGGTCAGCGGCCGGTGAAGTCCGGCTTGCGCTTGGCCACGAACGCCGCCATACCCTCGCGCCGGTCGTCGGTGGCGAAGAGCGCCGCGAAGAGCTGGCTCTCCCACGCCAGGCCGGAGTTGAGGTCCATGTCGAGGCCGCCGTCCACCGCGAGCTTCGCGGCGCGCAGGGCCTGCACCGGGCCGGTGAGGTACGGGCGCACCAGCTCGACCGCGGTGTCGTAGACCTCGGCGGCCGGGGCCACCCGGTCGGCCAGCCCGATCCGCAGCGCCTCCTCGGCGTCCACCATCCGGCCGGACATGATCAGGTCCTTGGCGCGGGCCGGGCCGACCAGGCGGGCCAGCCGCTGGGTGCCGCCCGCGCCGGGAATGATGCCGAGCTTGATCTCCGGCTGGCCGAGCTTCGCGTCCTCGGCGACGACCCGCCAGTCGCACGCCAGCGCCAGCTCGCAGCCGCCGCCCAGGGCGTAACCGGTGATCGCGGCGACGACCGGCTTCGGGATCCGGGCGATCGCGCCGAGCGCGCTGGACAGGTCGGCCGCCCGCTCCGCCATGTCCACGTAGGACATGTCGGCCATCTCCTTGATGTCCGCGCCGGCGGCGAAGACCTTCTCGCCGCCGTACACGATGACGGCGCGGACACCCGGGTCCGCGGTGGCCGCCGCTGCCGCGGCGCGCAACTCCTCCTGCACCTGGGTGTTCAGCGCGTTCATCGGCGGCCGCTCCAGCCGGATGGTGCCGATGCCGTCCTTGGTCTCCAGCCGCACGAACTCGCCCACGCTGGCCCTCACTTCCTCGTCGAAGTCGCGGGCCAACCTTACGGCGCGGGCCGTCGGGGTAAGTAGTGTGGTGTCAGGCCCGCCACCGGGAGTACCGCCATGATCACTTATTACGACGACAGGTCGGTCCAGATCACGTCCGCCGCCGTCCGTGTGGACGGCCGCACGTTCCGGCTGGCCGACATCAGCATGGTCTGGCACCGGCGCGGCAGCCGGTCCTGGCGGGTGCTCGCCGGCCGGGGCGCGATCGGCGCGGCGCTGGCCGGCCCCCTGGTGGCCGCCGCGCTCGGCATCGCGCTGGCGCTCACGCTGGACCGCTCCCTCAGCGTCACCGTCGCCATCGTCGGGGCCTCGGTGCTCGTCGGGCTCGCGGTCGGGCCGGTCGCCGACTTCCTCTTCGAGCACCTGGACCGCTCGTACGCGCGAGGCAGCCGGCAACTGGAGATCTGGGCGCGCTGGCGCGGCCAGCCGGTGCGGCTGCTGTGCACCGGCGACGCCCTGCGCTTCGGGCAGATCTACCGGGCGGTGCAGCGGGCGGTGGAGGCCGGCCAGCCGGTGACGCCCCGCCGTCACTAGAACTCGATCGGCTCGTCCGGCAGCATGTCGAGGCCGCGCAGCAGTCACGCGGCATCGACCGCCGTCTACCTCGGCCGGCCGTGGACGCGACGCAGCGGTTAGGCTTAGTGATGACCCTCTATTACCGGGACGACGCGGTGCAGGTGACGTCGGAGTCGATCCGGGCCGGAGGCCACGCCGTCGCGATCGCCGACGTGACGTACGTCTGGCACGCGCAGGGGCCGAAGACGCTGGCGGTACGCGGCCGGGTGCTGGGCCGGGGCATCCTGGTCCTGCTCCTCTCGCTGCCCCCGCTGGTCGCGGTGGTCTGCGTGCTCGCGCTGGCCTGGTCGGCGCAGGACCGGGGCGAGTGGCAGCTGGCACTGGTCATCCTCGCCGCGTGCGTGGTCGGCGCGCTGGCCCTGACCCCGTTCCTGGAGATCCCGCTCGGCTGGCTCGACCGCTCCTACGAGCGGGGCAGCAAGGTGCACGAACTCTGGGTGCAGCACCACGGCCGCGAGGTGCTGCTGCTGCGCACGCCGGACGCGCTGCGGTTCGGGCAGATCTACCGGGCGGTCCAGCGCGCGGTCGAGCAGCACACGGAGGCCTGACCGGGGCGCTGCCGGGGCGTTGCCCTGGGCCGCCTTGTGCCGCCCGGCGGTTCGGGCGCGGGCGACGCACACTTGGTGCCATGGTGATTCCCCTCCCCCGGCCCGCCGCAGTCGTCGGTCTGACCCGCTCCGCCCTCGACCAGGCTCTCGGCTCGGCGGCCTCGTTCGCCGCCGTGCCGGCCCGCGCGTTCGCCGTGCTGGACTCCGTGGAGGCGCTGCTGACCCGGATCAACGGGGTGGTGGACCGGATCGACGGCATGGTGGAGCGGATCGACGGCATGGTGGACCGGGTCGACGCCACGGTGGGCCGGGTCGACGGCATGGTGGACCGGGTCGAGCAGACCCTCGACCGGACCGACCAGGTGCTCTCCGACGCCGACGCCGCGGTGCGGGAGGTGCCCGCGATCAGCGCCGCCGCGACCGCCGCCATCGAGACGGCGACCGAGGTGGCCGCCGCCGCGTCCGTGGTGGTCGGGCAGGCCGAGTCGGTGGCCGGTCGGGCGGCCGGCGCCGTGGGTACCGCGGCGGAGGCGGCGGCCACCGCCGCCGAGCTGCTGACGGCGTACGAGCCGGCGTTGCGCCGGGCGGCGCCCATGGCGAACCGGTTCGTCGAGCAGCTCACCCACGAGGAGGTGACCGCCGCGATCCGGCTCGTCGACGAGCTGCCCAAGCTCAAGCAGCACCTGACGGCGGACATCCTGCCGATCCTGGCCACCCTGGACCGGGTCGGCCCGGACCTGCACGACCTGCTCGACGTCACCCGCGACCTGAAGCTCGCCGTCGCCGGCATCCCGGGGCTGGGCATGCTCCGCCGACGCGGCGAGAAGCTCAGCGACGACGCGGAGGCGTGAGCGGCGGTGAGCGGCCCGGTCTAGCGCGGGGCGGGCACGGCCCCGTTCACCGGGACCCGGTCGGCGCCGATCCGCCGGATGCGGTCGGTGCCCCACGCGCCCAGCGGCGCCAGGGCGGCGTTGAGGGAGATCCCGTGCTCGGTCAGGGAATACTCGACCTTCGGCGGCACCTCGCGGTACACCTCACGGTGCACGAGCCCGTCCTCCTCCATCTCACGCAGATGCTGGATCAGCATCTTCTCGCTGACGCCCGGCAGGCCGCGCCGGAGCTCGGCGAACCGGCGGGTCCCGTGGTGGTGCAACTCCCAGAGGATCAGCGACTTCCACTTGCCGCTGACAACGTCCATCGCGGCATCGATGCCGCAGATGTAGGGACCGCGTCGCGCCTTCGTTGCCATGCCGCCTCCCGCTGCACTTACCAAGAGGTAAGTACCTGACAAATTAGTCGGTACTGGCGCACTCTACCGGCTGCGGTGAGGATCTCCTCGTACCACGACTCGCGAGGGGGAGCCCCGAACATGACAACGAACGACGGCATCCAGGTGAGCGTTCTCGGGCTGGGCGCGATGGGCAGCGCGCTGGCCGCCGCACTGGTGAGGGCCGGGCACGAGACGACCGTGTGGAACCGCTCGCCGGGCAGGGCGGACGACCTCGTCGCGCAGGGCGCGCGGGCCGCCACCACGGCGGGCGACGCCGTCCGGGCCAGCCGACTGGTGATCGTCTGCCTGCTGGACCACGCGTCCGTCCACGAGGTGCTCGACCCGCTCGCCGGCGACCTGGCCGGCCGGACCCTGGTCAACGTGACCACGACGTCACCGGACCAGTCCCGCGAGCTGGCCGCCTGGGCCGCCGACGCGGGGATCGCGTACCTCGACGGCGGGATCATGGCCGTACCTTCCATGATCGGGCAGCCCGGATCGTCGATCCTCTACAGCGGGTCGGCCGACGCCTTCCGCCGGTACCAGCCGCTGCTCGACGTGTGGGGCGACAGCACCTGGTTCGGCGAGGACCCCGGGCTGGCGTCCCTCTACGACCTCGCCCTGCTCGCGGGCATGTACGTCATGTTCGCCGGGTTCATGCACGGCGCCGCCATGGTCGCGCCGGCCGGCGTGACGGCGGCGAAGTTCGCCACCATGGCCGCGCCCTGGCTGACCGCCATGACCGGCGCCTTCCACGAGTTCGCCGCGGTCATCGACGGCGGGGACTACACCGTCGACGGACAGCAGAGCCTGGAGTTCTCCGACCTCGGCGACATCCTGGCGGCCAGCGCCGCGCAGGGCATCAGCACGGAGGTCGTCGCCACGGTCCAGCGGCTCCTGCACCGCCAGATCGAGGCGGGCCACGGGAAGGAGGGCTTCGCCCGCATCATCGAGAGCATCAAGCACCCGGCCTAGCGGAAACGGCCCGCTGCTGATTCAGCGGGAAGCAGCAGCGAAGGGGCGGCCGACGTTCCGGGGCCGGATCAGGCCGGGGTGTAGAGCTCCTCGATCTCGGCCCGGCTGGGCAGGGCCGAGGAGGCGCCGAGCCGGCGGGCGCAGGCCGCCCCGGCCGCCGCCGCCCAACGCACCGCGTCGACGAGATCCCGGCCCTCGCCCCAGGCGACCGCGAGCGCGGCGGTGAAGGCGTCCCCGGTCGCCGTGGAGTCCACCACGTCGACCTTGACCGCCGGCACGTGCACCGCCGTACCGTCCCGGTCGCCGTACCAGGCGCCCTGCGCGCCGAGCGTGAGCACCGCCCGGGGCACCAGATCGAGCAGGGCCGACGGGTCGTCCCGACCGCGCCCGGTCAGCGCCTGCGCCTCGGTCTCGTTGACCACCAGCAGATCCGTCGCCGCGAGCAGCTCCGGGGGCACCGGCACCGCCGGCGCGGCGTTGAGCACCACCCGGCTGCCGGCCGCCCGGGCAGCGACCGCCGCCCGGGTCACCGTGCCGACCGGGATCTCCAGCTGGGCGAGCAGCACGTCCGCGGAGCGTACGGCTGCCAGCTCGGGCTCGGTGAGGTGGGTCATCGAGGCGTTCGCGCCGGGGGTGACGAGGATCGCGTTCTCGCCCTCGGCGTTGACCATCACCAGCGCCACCCCCGACATGCCGTACGTCGTGCGGAGCTGGTCGGTGTCGACGCCGGCGGCGGCGATCCGGGCCCGCAGGGTGACGCCGAACGCGTCGGAGCCGATCGCCCCGAGGAAGGCGCAGGAGGCGCCGGCGCGGGCCGCGGCGATGGCCTGGTTGGCGCCCTTGCCGCCGGGCACCATGACGAAGCCGGTGCCGAGCAGGGTCTCCCCCGGCCGGGGCAGGGCGGGGGCGGTGCCCACCAGGTCCATGTTGGCGCTGCCCACCACGACGACCCTGGTCTGCCGCACGCCGACCTCCTTCAGGCGGCGCGGGCGGTGTACCGGTCGCCGGAGCGCTCGACCACCAGCGGCAGCCCGAAGGTCTTGGAGAGGTTGTCCCCGGTGAGGGTGTCACCGAGCAGCCCCTGGGCCACCACCTGGCCGTCGCGCAGCAGGAGCGCGTGGGTGAAGCCGGGCGGGATCTCCTCCACGTGGTGGGTCACCAGCACCAGCGCCGGGGCGTCCGGGTCGTACGCCAGCTCGGCCAGCCGGGCCACCAGGTCCTCCCGCCCGCCCAGGTCGAGCCCGGCCGCGGGCTCGTCGAGCAGCAGCAGCTCCGGGTCCGTCATCAGCGCGCGGGCGATCTGCACCCGCTTGCGCTCCCCCTCGGACAGCGTGCCGTAGGCGCGGTCGGCGAGGCCGCCGATGCCGAGCTGGCTCAGCAGCGCGCGGGCGCGGGCCTCGTCGCCGCTGTCGTAGCTCTCCCGCCAGCGCCCCAGCACCGACCAGGCGGCCGTCACGACCACGTCGCTGACCCGCTCGTCGGCGGGCACCCGCTCGGCGAGCGCGGCGGTGGAGAGCCCGATGCGGGTGCGCAGCTCGTTGACGTCGGTGCGGCCGATGCGCTCGCCGAGCACGTGGGCGGTGCCGGTGGTCGGGTGCAGCCGCCCGGCGGCGAGGTTGAGCAGCGTCGTCTTCCCGGCGCCGTTCGGGCCGAGCACCACCCAGCGCTCGTCCAGCTCGACCCGCCAGTCCAGGTCGTGCAGCAGCGCCGTGCCGGACCGGCGTACGCCGACGCCGTCGAGGCTGACCACCAGATCCGCGTCCACGGGCGCGGGCGCGGCTGCGGCGCCGTCGGCGCCGGGGATCAGGTCACCAGTCACCCGACCATCCAACCACGCAGCGCCGCGGCGCCCCCCACGGGCGGCGCCCCGGTCGTAGGGTGAGGCGCCGTGTCGTTGGTCACCACACTCGAAGGACGGTCCATGCCCGGTCGGAACACGGAGCCGCGCCGGTGAGCGCGGTCATCGAGATCGAGGGTCTGCACAAGACCTTCCGCAGCCTGCGGCAGGGGCGCCGGGTGGCGGTCGACGGTTTCGACCTGCTGGTGGAGTCCGGCCAGATCCACGGCTTCCTCGGCCCCAACGGGTCGGGCAAGACCACCACGCTGCGCGCCCTGCTCGGGCTGGTACGCGCCGACGCCGGCCGGATGACGGTGCTGGGGCGGACCTCGCCGGAGCAGCTGCCCCAGGTGGCCGGGCGGGTCGGGGCGATCGTGGAGAGCCCGCAGTTCTTCGGCAACTTCACCGGGCACCGCACCCTGCGCCTGCTCGCCCGGGCCGGCGGCGTGCCGGTCGCCCGGGCCGACGAGGTGCTGGAGCAGGTGGGCCTGCGGGACCGGGGCGACGAGCGGGTCAAGGGCTACTCGCTGGGCATGAAGCAGCGCCTGGCGGTGGCCTCGGCCCTGCTCAAGGATCCGGAGCTGCTGATCCTCGACGAGCCGGCGAACGGGCTGGACCCGGCCGGCATCCGGGAGATGCGGGACCTGATGCGCTCGCTGGCCGAGGCCGGCGTGACCGTGCTGGTCTCCAGCCACATCCTGGCCGAGATCCAGCTGATCTGCGACCACGTGACGATCATCTCGCGGGGCCGGCGGGTGGCCGCCGGGCGGGTCGAGGAGGTGCTGGCCGGGTTCGACCGGCACGAGCTGCTGGTGCGGGTGGACGACCCGGAGCGGGCCGCCGGGCTGCTGGCGGCGGCGGGGCTGGCGGTGACCGGGCACGACGACCACCTGGTGGTGGGCGACGTGGACGACGCCGCCACGGTCAGCCGCACGCTGGGCGAGGCGGGCCTGTGGGTACGCGAGCTGACCCCGCTGCGGCCCGACCTGGAGAGCGTCTTCCTCGAACTGACCGGCACGGCGGCGCACCCGACGGTCCCCCGTCAGGTGGACGACTCGGTGCTCCCCGACCATGGTCCCCGGGAACCGGTGATCGACCTCGACGCGAGCGGAGTGGACGCGTGAACCTGGTCCGTGCCGAGTTGGAGCGCCTGGGTGCCCGGCGCTTCGTGCAGCTCATGGTCGTCCTGCTGGTGCTCGCGTTCGGCGTCACCGCGGCGACCACCCTCGCCGGTTCCCACCGGCCCACCGCCCAGGAGATCCTCGACGCCGAGCAGCAGGCCGCCGCGGCGCGCAACGAGCTGGAGCGCACCCACCAGCTCTGCCTGGACCGGCAGCGCGGCGTCATCCGGGTGGACGAGGTGCATGAGTACGTCCCGGACGACTGCAGCGAGGTCGACCCGGCCCAGATGGAGCGGGCCCCGGTGGCCGCCGACTTCCTGACGGGGGTGTTCACCTTCGCCGAGGAGGCCCAGCCGCTGCTCTACTTCCTCGTCGCCTTCCTGGTGCTCTTCGGCTTCCTGGTCGGCGCCTCCTACATCGGCGCCGACCTGAACTCCGGCGGGGTGGTCAACCTGCTGCTCTGGCGGCCCCGGCGGCTGACGGTGCTCGGCGCCAAGCTGGGCACGCTGCTCGGCGCGACGGCGCTGCTGTCGCTGGTCGCCTCGGTGGCGTACCTCGGGACGTTCTGGCTGATCGCCCAGCTCGCCGGCCGGCCCGGGCGACTCGACGGGGAGTTCTGGCGGTCGCTGGGCGCGACGTGGGGGCGCGGCATGCTGCTGGTGCTGCTGGTCACCGCGATGGGGTTCGCCATCGCCACCCTGGGCCGGCACACGTCCGCGGCGCTCGGCGCGATCGCCGGCTACCTCGTGGTGTGGGAGCTGGGGGCCCGGCTGGTGATGGAGATCCTGGACGTCGTCCGGGTGGACCGGTACGTGCTCTCCAGCTACGTGGCCGCCTGGCTGAACGGCAAGGTCGAGTTCTGGGACCTGCGGGCCTGCCCGGACGGGCTGACCATGTCCTGCAGCGGCTACTGGTCCCTGACCTGGCAGCCGTCGCTCATCCTGCTGCTCGGGCTGACGGGGGTGCTGACCGCGGCGGCGTTCGCCGTGTTCCGCCGACGCGATCTGATGTGACCTGATGTGACCTGCGGTGTCATCCGGCCCCGGCGCGGCAAGACCTTGCAGCACCGGGGCCGATGATGAAATATTCCTTCACATGACGCGCGGCCAACCCCGCCGCTCCGGGCCGCCGGCGCCCGCCGAGCACCCTCGGGCGACGCCCGCCGAGCAGGTCCGGGCGACGCCCGCCGAGCAGGTCGGGGCGACGCCGGGCGGGCACCGGCCGGCTCCGCCCGGGCCGGCCGGCACGACGGCGCGTGGGCGGCGGTCAGCCGATCGTCGAGCCGAAGACCTCGTCGCGGACCGCGTCCAGGGCCGTGCGCAGCGCGCCGCGCAGGATCGGCTCCTCGGTCAGGCCGGTGGGCACCACCCGGGGCCGGACCAGGGTGATCGCCGCGACCTCGTGCTGCACCCGCTCCGCCAGCGCCGCCCCGCCGGCCTGGCCGACCTCACCGGCGAGCACCACCAGCGGCGGGTCCAGCACCACGCAGGTGCTCGCCACGCCGAGCGCCAGCCGGCGGGCCACCTCGTCGAGCATCGGGCCGCCGGCCGTGCCGTCGGCGACCGCGGCCCGCACGGCGGAGGCCCCGCTGTCGTCCGGGTAGCCGTGGGCCCGGGCCAGCTCGCGGACCGCCTCCGCGCCGATCAGCTGCTGGAACGCGGGCTTCGCCCGGCGGGAGACGTCGCGCGGGATGGGCGCCCCGGGCACCGGCAGGTAACCGATCTCGCCCGCGGCGCCGCTGCTGCCGTGGTGCAGCCGGCCGCCCAGCACGATCGCCAGGCCGACGCCCGCGCCGACCCAGACCAGGACGAAGTCCGTCAGCCCCCGCGCGGCACCCGACTGCGCCTCGGCGACCGCCGCCAGGTTGACGTCGTTCTCGAAGACCACCGGGGTGTGCAGGTCCTCCCGGAGCGCGGCGAGCAGACCGCTGTGCCAGCGCGGCAGGTTGAAGGCGAAGGTGATGTCGCCGGTGCCCGGGTCGACCAGGCCGGGGGTGCCCAGCACGATCCGCCGTACGCTCGACAGCTGCGCCCCGGCGCTGCTCGCGGCCTGGACCACCGCGTTGTGCACGACCCCGACCGGGTCGTCGGTGTCCCGGGTCGACTGCTCGACGCGGCCGATCACGGCGCCGGTGATGTCCGCGCACGCGGCGACCACCCGGTCGGCGCCGACGTCCACGCCGACCACGTGCGCGCTGCCCGGCCGCACGGCGTAGAGCTGGGCGTTCGGTCCCCGCCCGCCGGCCTGCTCGCCGACCCGGGTGACCAGCCCCCGCTCCTCCAGCCGCTCGACCAGCTGGGAGGCGGTGACCTTGGACAACCCGGTCAGCTCGCCGAGCCGGGCCCGGGTCAGCGGCCCCTGCTCCAGCAGCAGCTCCAGCGCGGCGCGGTCGTTGAGCGCCCGCAACAGGCGGGGGGTGCCGGGCAGCCGGGTCGAACTCATGCCACGTCCTCTAGTTTTGTTAAACCTTGCTAACTGTAAACGGACCTGCAAACGGGTAGCCGTAGCGTATCGGCCGCCCGGGACCGGGGCGCTCGGCCGACCCGGTACGTCGCCGACCGCCGCCGGTACGACATCCGTGCCCTCGGGCACCGAAAGGGGAAGATCACGTGGGGCTCGATCCAGGACTGCGCCGGCTCGCGCTCGGCACGCTGCTCGCCGCGTACCCGGGGCCGGTCCCGCCGGACTGGGCGGTCGACCTGGTGGCCGAGGGGCTCGCCGGGCACACCCTGTTCGGCACCAACGTCCACGACCCGGGGCAGCTGGCGGCGAGCACCGCCGCCCTGCGCGCGGGCCGGCCGGACGTGCTGATCGCGATCGACGAGGAGGGCGGTGACGTCACCCGGCTGGCGCACGCCACCGGCAGCCCGTACCCGGGCAACGCCGCGCTCGGCGCGATCGACGACGTGGCGCTGACCCGCCGGGTCTACGAGGCCATCGGCGCGGAGCTGGCGGGCCTCGGCATCACCGTCGACCTCGCGCCGACCGTGGACGTCAACACCGCCGACGAGAACCCGGTCATCGGCACCCGCTCGTTCGGCGCCGACCCGGTGCGGGTCGCCGCGCACTCCGCCGCGGCGGTCGCCGGCCTCCAGGCCGCCGGAGTGGCCGCCTGCGCCAAGCACTTCCCGGGGCACGGCGCGACGGTCGCCGACTCCCACTACGAACTGCCCACCGTGGACGTGCCGCTCGACGTGCTCCGCGAGCGCGACCTGCCGCCCTTCGCCGCGGTCGTGGCGGCCGGCGCGCAGGCCGTGATGACCGCGCACATCCGGGTGCCGGCGCTGACCGGCGACGGCCCCGCCACGTTCAGCCGGGCGGTCCTGGTCGACCTGCTGCGCGGCGAGTACGGCTTCACCGGCACCGTCATCACCGACGCGCTGGAGATGAAGGGCGCCGCCGTGGCCGCCGGCGGGGTGGGCCCCGCCGCCGTACGGGCCCTCGCCGCGGGCGCCGACCTGCTCTGCATCGGCGCCAAGGTCGACGCCGAACTGGTCGAGCGGGTGGTCACGGAGATCGTCGGCGCGCTCGCCGACGGCCGGCTGGACCGGGCCCGGGTCGAGGAGGCGGCCGGCCGCGTCGCGACGCTCGCCGCGTGGACCCGGGCCACCGGCGCGACCTCGGCCGCGTCCACCGAACTCGGGTACGCCGCGGCACGGCGGGCCGTCCGGGTGGAGGGGGCGCTGTCCGGCCTCGACCGCCCGCTGGTCGTGCAGCTGCACGCCGCCTCGACCATCGCCGAGGGACGGGTGCCGTGGGGCCTCGGCCCGCACCTCGACGGCGTGGAGGAGCTGCGCGTGGTCGCCGCCGAGACCGAGCCGGCCGCCCTGCGCCAGCTCGCCGGGGACCGGCCGATCGTGCTGGTCGGTCGCCACCTGCACCGCCTGCCGGGCGGGCCCGAGCTGATCGCCGCGCTGGCCGCCGCGCACCCGGTGACCGTGGTCGAGATGGGCTGGCCGGCCCAGTGGCGGCCGGCGGGCGTACGGGCGTTCGTCACCACGTACGGCGCGAGCCACGCCAACGGCCGGGCGGCGGCCGAGGTGCTCGGCCTGGCCGGCTGACACGGGCGGCGGCACCCTGGGCCCGGCCGGCGGATTGCCGGCGCGGGCTCGGGGTGTCGCCCTCGGAATGACCGACCCCTGGCACCGGGCGCCGGCGGAGCACGGGCACGGCCTGCCGGCGGTGTTGACGACCGGGCCGGCGTGGCGCGGATCCGGGTTGGAGCCCGGTCACCGACTGCTGCCGCACACCGACGGCGTGACGGGGGCGGCGGCCCGGCGGGCGAGATGTTCGGGCTGCCCCGGTTGGCCGACCTCGCCGACGCACATCGGTGCCGGCGTGCCCGCGCCGGAGACCCTGCCCCGCCGGGCCACGCGGAAGCCGGGCCGGCCCACTCTTGAACGCGTTCAAAGACTGCCCTACGCTCATGGCAACAAACTTGAACACGTTCAAGAAGGGCGTCGGCGATGGACACCAAGGTCTGGATGTACCTGGTCTACCTGGCGGTCAGCATCGGCCTGACCGTGTGGGTGGCCCGGGCGCTCTCCCGCAACGGGCTGGTCTTCCTCGAGGAGGTGTTCGCCGACGAGCGGCTGGCCCGGGCGGTGAACAGCCTGCTCGTGGTCGGCTTCTACCTGCTCAACCTCGGCTACGTCACGGTGGCGATGAAGCACCCCGACCCGGTCGGGTCCACCGCCCAGGCCATGGAGGAGCTCTCCCTCAAGATCGGCCTGGTGCTGCTGGTGCTGGGCGCGCTGCACTTCTTCAACGTCTTCGCGCTCGGCCGGTACCGCCGGGGCCGGCTGCGCCAGCTCGCCACCCATCCGCCGCTCGCCCCGGTCGGCCGGCTGCCGATGCAGCCCGCACCCCCCAGGCCCCACCCGGCCGTCGCGACCGGCCCGTACCCCGGCAGTCCGCAGCCCGGCAACCTCCACCCCGGCAATCCGCAGCCCGCCGGCCCGACCGGCCCCGGGCCGGAGGCCGGCCCCGGCGCGCCGCCGGCCCGATGACCGTCCCGGCCGGCAACGGAACGGGCGGGGCCCCGGACGCCACCGCGCACGGGGGCGGTGGCGTCCGGCGGTTCACCGTCCTCTACGACGCGCACTGCCCGCTCTGCCGCGCCGCCCGCCGCTGGCTGGCGTCCCGCGCCCAGCTCGTACCCCTGGAGTTCGTGCCGGCCGGCTCCGCCGAGGCCCGGCGGCGCTTCCCCGAGCTGGACCCCGACGCGACGCTGCGCGACCTCACCGTGGTCGCGGACACCGGCGAGGTGTACGCGGGCGACGGCGCCTGGTTCGCCTGCCTGTGGGCGCTGGCCGACCACCGGGGCACCGCCGAGCGGCTGGCGCGCCCGCACCTGCTGCCGCTCGCCCGCCGGATCGTCGCCACCGCCTCGTCGGTACGCGAGCGCGTCCGCGACCCGTGGGCGGGGCCGGTCGACGACCCGGCGGGATACGGTGACCCCGATGACCGAGCAGACTGCGCCGACGACCGCTGCGGGTGAGCCGGCCACCGCCCGGGGCGAGCAGACGCGGCAGCTCATCCTGGACACGGCGATGCGGCTGTTCCAGGAGCGGGGGTACGCCCGGACCACCATGCGCGCCATCGCCCAGGAGGCCGGGGTGGCGGTGGGCAACGCCTACTACTACTTCGGCTCCAAGGACCACCTGATCCAGGAGTTCTACGCCCGCGCCCAGCTCCAGCACCGGGCGGCGGCGCAGCCGGTGCTCGACCGGGAGTCCGACTTCGCCGCCCGGCTCGCCGGGGTGCTGCACGCCGGCATCGACGTGCTCACCCCCTCGCACGACTTCGCGGCGAGCTTCTTCAAGACGGCGGCGGAGCCGACGTCCCCGCTCAGCCCGTTCTCCGCCGAGTCGTCCGCGCCCAGGCGGGCGGCCGTCGGCCTCTTCGCCGAGGTCCTCGACGGCTCGACCGCGAAGGTGGACGCCGAGCTGCGCCCCCACCTGCCCGAGCTGCTGTGGCTCGCGTACATGGGGGTGGTCCTCTACTGGGTCCACGACCGGTCCCCGCAGCAGGCCAAGACCCGGCGGCTCATCGACGGCGCGGTGCCGTTGGTCGACCGGCTGGTGGGGCTGTCCCGGTTGCGGGTGCTGCGCCCGGTCACCCGGCAGGTGCTCGACCTCATTCGCACGCTGCGTCACTGACCCGCCGCGCCGCCTCGACACGCTCCGCCCCAGGTCAAGTCCGCTTCTGGACAGTTCCAACCGCCCACCGGCACCTTGCCGAACAGCCCACAAATACGTAGCGTAATCAGCACACATCGGCGACCGGCCCCGCAACGCCCTTCGCAGGCACGGGGACCTGGGGGAGGCTGCGGGCCGTGGATCCGGCCCGGGATCCACGGTCCGCGCCCCGCCCTCACCGCCGGCTCAGGGCGGGTACACCCCGAACGACCGCCAGCCCCGGTCGGGGAAGCCGGCCGCCTCGGCGACCCGCGCGGAGGCCGCGTTGGCGCGGTCGTGCAGGTAGGTCGGGACGGCCCCCTCGTCGAGCACCCGGCGGGCCGCCTGCGCGACCAGCCGCCGGGCCAGCCCCCGCCCCCGCGCCGCCGGCACCGTCCCCACCGCCAGCTCGTGGCCGTACGCGTCGTGCCGCTTCACCCCCACCCCGGACAGGTACCGGCCGCGCTCGTCGCGCACCACCAGCACGGGCCGGTCGAAGAGCCGGAGCCAGGACGGCAACCCCGGCGAGGCCGGGGACACCCACTCCCCCACGTCGGGCAGCGGGGCCGGGGCCACGCTCCACCGGAACACGTCGTCGTGGACCGCCCAGCCGGGCTGGCCGACCGCCGCGGGCAGCCCGGGCAGGAACCGCCCGGCCCGCCGGCCGGCCAGCTCGCGGACCGCGTCCACCCGGTCCGGCGGTACGGAGAGCACGGTGCCCGCCCCGGCCGCGACCGCGATCGCCGGCCGAAGCCGACCGTCCCAGGCCGGTCGGGCCCGCCGGTGCGAACCGACCACATGCAGCGCCGGGCCCGCCGGCCACTGGCCCAGCCAGGTCGTCAGGTGCAGGTGGAGCCGCCGGTCGAGCATCGAGTCACCTCCCCCGCGGTCGACCCACGGCAGCCGCCCGCGCGGACGCCGCCGGGGTCGCTCGCCGCGCTCGGCCGGAGCGTGGTCCGCGCCCCGGCCCGTCCGCCGATCACCGTACGCCGAACCGTTGCCGCCCGGCGCACCGTTCCGATCAGCGGGCCCGCCGGCCTCCTCGCCGGGCTTCGCGCCCCCAGGCGCACCGACGTCGGTTCAAGCGCACGGCGGGCGGGTACAGGTGCAGGACGTCGTCGATGGACGCCGCCCCGAGATCCGGCGCGGTGACGGGAACCCGAGACATCGATCGGGCGTCATATTCATTTCCATACATGTACAACTTTCTTTGGGACGGTAATGGTCATGCCGAATCAGCCGAATGACCGGTACCAGCAGGAGACCGAGCGGCTCTGGCGCGAGCCCGGGACCGCCGGACGGTTTCCCGCGCAGCCGCCGTACCGGGGCAACCGCGGCGCCACCCGGACCGAGGCGCTCTCCTGGGGAGAGCTGAACAAGCTGCCGGCCGGCACGTCCACCCGCCGCAACCTCAACCCGCGCTGACCCGCGCCGCCCCGCCGGGGCGACGACACACCCGGGGCGGTCCAGCGGCGGCTTTCGCACACCTGTCGGGTAATTTCTTGTGGTCCGCAACCCCGATCCACGACAGGAGAAGCACCGCGCATGGGCAAGAAGACGATCCACGTCTCCGACTTCACCGGCACGGTCATCCAGCCCCACGACGAGGTGGTCCGCGTCGTCGTCCTGGAACACCCTGACCTGGTGGCCGGGCCCGTGCAACTGGACGCCACCCCGGTCGAGGTGGAGAGCATCGACGACGCCGCGCTCGACGTCGCGGTGGTCGAGATCCACGACCGGCACGGCGGCGACGAGCCCCGGCGGGTGGTGCTGACGGCGAGCGAGTTCGACGCCATGGCGACCGACGTCCCGATGGCGCAGCTGCTGCGGACCGCCGAGCGGGTCCGCCCGCCGAAGGCCCGCAAGAGCGCCGAGAAGGTCGACTACGGCACGATCGAGCACGCCGGCAAGCCGCACCGGGGCCGGGTCACCGAGGAGGAGGCCCGGCTGGTGCGCGAACAGCTCGACGAGGTCAACAAGCGCCTCGCCGACGCCGGGATCCGCCAGGTCGACCCCGCCGACCCGGAGCACGCCGCCCGGTACGGCTTCCCCACCGCCTCCTGAGTCGCCGCGGCGGCAACCGACGTCCGGCGCGCCGCCGGACCCGGCACGTCGCCGCCGAGGCGCCATGGACGCTCGTCGCGGCGGCAACGGCATGCGCTACTC
>NZ_JBFAVI010000169.1:0-15589 GCF_040679695.1 Micromonospora sp. NPDC052213 | reverse complement strand
GGGTGACCGGCCGCAAGCTCTTCTTCCAGTTCCGCGGGCACGGCCGCTCCGACGCGCCGCCCGGCCCGTGGAGCTACCTGGACCTCGCCCGCGACGCCAGGGCCGTCGTCTCCGCGTCCAGGGCCGGCGTCGCCAGGGCCAGGTGGGCCAGGGACACCGCGACGGGCACCGGGCGCAGCCGCGCCACCGCCGCGACGTCGGCCAGCCGCTCGGCCACCACCCGCGCCACGTCGGGGCGCACCGCCGGGTCGACCCAGGCGGCGGTGACCATGGCGAACAGCGCCGCCTCGGTGATCCAGTCCTCGACGCCCCAGACCAGGTCCAGCAGCACCCGGCGGCGGGTCGAGGTCGCCCAGGGCTCGTCCGTGCGGTGGTGCAGCAGGCCGAGGCAGGCCCACACCTGGACGCAGCGCACCCAGAGCGAGGGGTCCTGCCCCAGCACCCGGCCCAGCGCGGTGGGCGGCGCGTCCGGCGGGTGCGCCAGCAGGCCGACCAGGTCGGCCAGGTCCAGGGTGGCCAGGCCCACCGCCGCGTCGTACGCCGCCGGGGGGTGCGGCCACGCCGGGTGGGCGAGCTGCCGCAGCCGCGCGGTCGCCTCCGCCGAGGGCGCCGGCACCGCGGGCGCGACCGTCGTCCCCTCCCAGCGCCAGAGCCGCCGGGCTTCCGCCCGCCGGGGCTCGCGCGGGTCCGGCTCCGGCACGCCGGCCACCTCGACCCGCAGCGCCGGCACGGCCGTGGCGACGGTACGCAGCGCGCTCGGCGGCGCGGGCGAGTCCAGCAGCACGGCGGCGCCGACCCCGCCGTGGTCGTCGGCGACGGCCTGACGCAGCGCGTCCACCACCGCCCCGGCCGCCGGGGTCACCTGCCCGAGCCAGGCCCGGCCGCGGCAGCACTCGGCCAGGTCGCCGTGCTCGTGCGAGTCGTCCGGGTGGTCCCGCACGAAGTCGGCGAGCGCGACCAGGTGCGCCACGTCGCCGTCGCGCTGGTGCCGCAGCCGGTGAGCGGTGTGCACGGCGCAGTCGAAGGTGGGATCCCGGGCGAGGGCCCGGTCGATCCAGTCGAGCGCCTCGTCGAGCCGTCCGATGTCGGCGAGGGTGCCGGCGATGTCGGCGTACACGGCGAGGTCGTCGGGGTCGTGCGCGACGGCGCGGCCGAGTGCCGCCAGCGCCTCCCAGGTACGGCCGGCGCTGCGGTACGCGTACCCGAGCCACACCTCGCCGATCTTCGACGGCTCCGCGCGTACGCCCCGGGCGGCCCAGCGGACCGCCAGGGCGACCTCGCCGACCCGCCGGGCCAGCGCGGACGCCGCGCCGAGCAGCAGGCCGTGCTCGGCGTGGACGGTGACCGCGTTGCGGGCCAGCGCCAGGTACGGGGCCAGCGCCGCCCGGTCGGCCCGGGGCGCCGGGTCGGGCACGGCGGCGCAGACCTGCATCAGGATGCGGGCGGTCCGGTCCGGTTCGAGGCGTTCGGCGAGTTCCGGCGCGGTCACCCAGGGCACGCCGGCCCAGTCCGCCCCCGGGGCGTGCCCGGTCGCGGCGACCAGCAGGTCCAGCCCCTCGGCGGGCCGGCCGGCGGCGGCCAGCAGGTGGGCGCGGGCGACCACGGCGCCGACGAAGGCGTGGTGGTGCAGCGGGAAGAGGTCCACGCCGCCGGCGCCGTCGGCGGCGGCGAGCCGGGCGAGCGTCTCGTGCACCTCGGGCAGGGTCGGGGCCTGGGCGAGCGCGGCGGCGACGTGCCCGGCCGCGTGCTCCAGGTCGCCGGAGTCCATGGCGAGCCGGGCGAGGGCAAGTTCCTCCGCCGCGGGCAGCGCCCGGTCGTCCTCGGCCACGGCGTCCTCTCACTCGTCGGTGCTCCGGTGGGCCGGGCAAGCCTAGGTGATGTTGCACCGACGCGGTGATCAACTGCGCACTCCTGCTCGTTCGATTGCTCTGATCAGATCAAAGATGCAAGACTGAGCAGGAAACGCGCGGCAACCGCGCAGTGGGAGGAGTTTTCCGTGACGCGTGCAGGGGCTGGCATGGCCGCCGACATCGACGAGCAGCCGGCGGGCTACGCCCGGCTGCTCTCCGCCGAACACGCCGGGCCGATCGCCCGGGTGGCGGCGGTCATCGCGGAGCGCCGACCCCGGCACGTGGTCTTCACCGCCCGGGGCACCTCCGACCATGCCGCCCTCTACGGGGCGTACCTGACCGAGATCCGGCTCGGCCTGCCCGCGGGGCTCGCCTCGCCCAGCGCCGTCACCGTCTACGGCGCCCGGCCCGACCTCTCCGACGCGCTGGTCGTCGGCGTCAGCCAGAGCGGCGGCTCGCCGGACCTCGCCGAGGTGCTGCGCACCGCCCGCGCCTCGGGCGCGCTGACCCTGGCCGTCACCAACGCGCCCGACTCCCCGCTGGCCGACGTCGCCGAGCTGAGCGTCGACATCGCCGCCGGGCACGAGCGCGCGGTGGCCGCCACCAAGACGTACACCGCCGAGCTGCTCGCCCTGCTGATGCTCGTGGAGGGCATCCGGGCCGGCGACGGCGCGCTGCCCGCCGACGAGCGCGACGCGCTCGCCGCCCTGCCCGAGCTGGCCGCCCGCACCCTGGACGACCCCACCCCGGCCCAGCTCGCGCCCCGCTACCGGTTCGCCGGCCAGCTCGTCACCACCGGCCGGGGGTACGCGTACCCGACCGCCCGCGAGGCCGCGCTGAAGCTGATGGAGACCTCCTACCTGCCGGCGCTGGCGTTCTCCGGCGCCGACCTGTTGCACGGCCCGCTCGCCATGACCGACCCCGACGTGCCGGTGCTCGCCGTGGTCGGCTCCGGGCCGGGTGGCCGGTCGATGGGCGAGGTGCTGCCCCGGCTCGGCGAGCGCCGCGCCGACGTGGTGGTGGTCGGCTCCGCCGACGTCGAGGGCGCCACCCGGATGGCCGTCCCCGAGGTCGACGAGCGGTACGCCCCGCTGCTCGACATCCTGCCGCTGCAGCGCCTGGCGCTGGCGCTGGCGCTGGCCCGGGGCGAGGACCCGGACGCGCCGCGGGGGCTGAAGAAGGTCACCGCGACGATGTGACGCCCGGCGTGGCACGCTGGTCAGCGTGTCCACGTTGCGCGACCTCGCCGAGGAGCACACCCTCCTCCGTCCGGCCGACATCGACCACCTGCACCGGATCGCCGGCGACTGGCAGTTGCTGTCCGACCTGTCCTTCGCCGACCTGCTGCTCTGGGTGCCCGTGGACGGTGACGGGACGTACCTCTGCGTCGCCCAGGTCCGGCCGACGACCGCCCCCACCGCGTACCTGGACGACCAGGTGGGGCGGATCGTCGGCGGGCCGGAGGTGGCCCACCTGGAGGTGGCCCACCGGCAGGGCCGGATCTGGCGGGAGGGCGACCCGGTCTGGTACGGCGACGTGCCCGCCCGGCACGAGGCGATCCCGGTCCGGCTGCGCACGACCGACGGCGAGGCCGGCGAGGTGGTCGCCGTGGTCGGGCGGGACACCAACCTCTCCACCGCGCGCACCCCGAGCCAGCTGGAGCTGAACTACCTCACCACCGCCGACGACCTGGCGCAGATGATCGCCGACGGCACCTTCCCGCCGCCGCGCCACCCGGGGGAGACCACCTCGGCGCCCCGCGTCGGCGACGGGCTGGTCCGGCTCGACGCCGGCGGCAAGGTCACCTACGCCAGCCCGAACGCGCAGTCGGCGTACCGGCGGCTCGGCTACGCCTCCCACCTGGTGGGCGAGGACCTGGCGGCGCTGCACCGCCGGCTGGCCGGCGACCCGCTGGAGGGGACGGACGCGGCGAACGGCATCCTCGCCGCCCTGCGCGGCGAGGCGCCGCCCCGTCGGGAGATCGACGCCCGCGGCGCCACGATGCTCACCCGGGCGCTGCCGCTGATGCCCGCCGGAGTGCCGATCGGCGCGCTGGTGCTGGTCCGGGACATCACCGAGGTACGCCGCCGCGACCGCGCCCTGATCACCAAGGACGCCACCATCCGGGAGATCCACCACCGGGTGAAGAACAACCTCCAGACCGTCGCCGCCCTGCTGCGCCTCCAGGCCCGCCGGGTGTCCATGCCGGAGGCCCGGGTCGCCCTGGAGGAGTCGGTACGCCGGGTCGCCTCCATCGCGCTGGTGCACGAGACCCTCTCCCTGTCCAGCGACGAGGCGGTCGAGTTCGACGGCATCGTGGACCGGGTGGCCAGCGCGGCGACCGAGGTGGCGGCGGCCGAGTCGACGGTCGGGATGCGGCGGACGGGGAGCTTCGGGGTGCTTCCCGCCGAGGTCGCCACGTCGTTGGTGATGGTCCTCAACGAGCTGCTGCTCAACGCCGTCGAGCACGGCTTCCCGCCGGCCGCCGAGGCGGTGGCCGCGCCGGACGCGGCCGGCGCGGTCGGCGCCGCGCCCGAGGTGGTGGTGTCGGCGCACCGGTTCCGCAAGATGCTGCACGTCTCGGTGACCGACAACGGGCGCGGGCTGCCGCCGGACTTCGACGCCGAGCGGGGCGGCAACCTCGGTCTGCAGATCGTCCGAGCGCTGGTGACCGGCGAGCTGCGCGGCACGATCGAACTGCGCGACGGCGCGAACGGCGGCACCGAGGCGACGCTCGTGGTGCCGCTGGCCCGCAGCGCCCCGGAGGGCCGCGCCGCCGGCTGACCCGCCGCGGGGCGGTCCGGTCACCGTCGTCGCCCCGCCGCCGCGCCACTCGTCCCCGGTCCCGGCGGCGACGCGGCGGCCGGCCGGCGGGGATCCGCGGGCCCGGGGTCGGGTCAGCGGGTGAGCAGCGCGACGGTCAGGCCGGGGCGCTGCCAGACCCGCTCGACGGTGTAGCCGGCGCGCAGCGCGTCGCCCTTGGCGCCCGGCACGGCGGCCAGCGGATCGTCGCGGCGGCCGGCCACGACCAGCCAGACCCGCTGCGTGCCGGCCAGGCACTCGGCCGGCTGGCCGCACTCGGCGGCCCACAGGTCGCCCCGGCGGGCCTGGTCCTCGGTGGCCAGCACGTCCCGGGGACGGCGGTCGCCCAGGTGGTAGCCGAGGCCGAGGTCGAGGAAGAGCCAGCTCTCGCGGGGCGAGTAGACGACGGCGTCCCCCGGCCGCTGACCGTCGGCGACGACCCGGGCCGCCCCGCGGTAGTCGACCGCGGCGCTGCGCGGCCACTCGTGCGTCCGCCGCAGCGCCGCCTGGTCGGGCAGTCCGAGCAGCCCGGCCAGGGCCACCACGGCCAACGCGGGCGGCAGCGGCACCGCCGCGAGCGCCGCGCCGGCCAGCAGGCAGCCGAACGGCACGACGAAGAACAGGTAGCGGGACACCCAGAGGGGCACGACGGCGCCGGCGGCGAAGAGCAGCAGCACCGGCAGCAGCACCGCGCACCCGGGCAGCAGGGCGCGCCGGCCGAGCCCGGCCGCCCCGAGCGCCGCCAACCCCACCAGCAGCCCGCCCACCACGCCGCTCTGCGCCACCCCGCCCGGCAGCGCCGTCAGGTCGGTCAGCCGGACCGTGTCCACCCAGTCGAGCTGCCGGGACCGCTGACCCCTGGCCAGCAGCACCAGCGGGGTCACCAGCAGCGCGGCCGGCACCAGGGCGAGCGCCCAGCGCAGCGGGCGGCTCGGCGGGCCCTCGCGGTGGGCGGCGAGCACCGCCACCGCGTGCGCGGCGAGCAGGGTGAGCGCGACCAGGTGGGTGAGCCCGAGGGCGGCCACGGCGGCGGCGTACGCGGCCCAGCGGGGCCACCCGGGCCGGGCCAGCGCCTCGACCAGGAGCAGGGTCGCCAGCACCGCGAAGAACGCGGCCAGCGCGTACGGGCGCGCCTCCTGGCCGTACCGTGAGGTGCCCGGGAGCACCGCGAGGAGCAGCCCGGCGACCAGCCCGGCCCGGGTGCCGGCCAGCCGCTGCCCGAGTACGGCGGTCAACCCGGCGGTGGCGGCCATGGCCAGCGCGGCGGGCAGTCGCAGCGCGGCGACCGAGTCGCCCGCGAGCGCCACCCAGGCGTGCATGAACAGGTAGTAGGGGCCGGTCGCGGCGTCGATGGTGCCGGCGAGCCGGACCAGGTCCCCGGGTGACCGGGTCGCCGCGCTCCAGGTGGCCAACTCGTCGCGCCACGGTTGCGCGTGGCCGATCCCGGTCAGCACGACGGCCAGGGTGGCCAGCGTCGGGCCGACCCAGACCAGGCGGGGCGCGCGGACCGGCCCGCCGGGCGCGTCGCCGGCGGGCGGCGGCGCGGTCAGCCGGCCCGGACCACCGGCAGACAAATCAGAAGAACCGGTCACATATCGCAGCGTCACACAGCCGGGCCGTGCGTTGTGCCGGTCCACGGATCAGTCGTCGGCGTCGTTCCCGGGGCGCGTCGCCCGTGATGTGGGATCACGCACGCGTTCGTTGGCCGGCCCCCACCCGGTGTGGCAGCATGACTCCATGACCGCCGCCGTCGTCCGCCGCTTCGTGGCCCGCCGCCACGTCGACTACGGCCGCGTGCGCAGCGCCATCTGTCCGGCCCACTGACGACGCCCGACCAATCTGTCTCGGGCGCGCCCCCGCGCCGGCTGTTCCGACACCGTTGTCCCCAGCCCGTCCCGACGGGCCGGCCGCCGCGCCCGCGCGTCCCGAGGCACCCCAGACAACGGAGGACGCCGCCATGGCGGTCAGCAGCATCCCGGCCCGGGCCGGTGACCCGACGGCCCCCCGACCGGCCCGGACCCCGCGCCGCCCGCGCGGCGAGGGCCAGTGGGCACTCGGTCACCGCGAGCCGCTCAACGCCAACGAGCGGATCAAGAAGGACGACGACCCGCTGAACGTGCGGGCCCGGATCGAGAACATCTACGCCCACCACGGGTTCGCCTCGATCGATCCGCAGGATCTGCGCGGCCGGTTCCGTTGGTGGGGCCTCTACACCCAGCGCAAGGCGGGCATCGACGGCGGCCGGACGGCCGTGCTGGAGCCGCACGAGCTGGAGGACGAGTTCTTCATGCTCCGGGTCCGGGTGGACGGGGGCGAGCTCAGCCTGGCGCAGCTGCGGGTGGTCGCGGAGATCTCCCGCGAGTTCGCCCGGGACACCGCCGACATCACCGACCGGCAGAACATCCAGTACCACTGGGTCCGGGTCGAGGACGTGCCGGAGATCTGGCGCCGGCTGGAGTCCGTCGGCCTGCAGACCACCGAGGCGTGCGGCGACTGCCCCCGGGTCGTGCTGGGCAGCCCGGTGGCCGGCGTCGCCCGCGACGAGCTGGTCGACCCGACGCCGGCGGTCGACGAGATCGTCCGCCGGTACGTCGGCGACAAGGACTTCTCCAACCTGCCGCGCAAGTTCAAGACCTCCATCTCCTGGCTGGTCGACACGCCCTACGAGGCGAACGACATCGCGTTCCTCGGCGTGGACCACCCGGACCACGGCCCGGGCTTCGACGTCTGGGTGGGCGGCGGGCTGTCCACGAACCCGATGCTGGCCCAGCGGCTCGGCGTCTGGGTGCCGCTGGCCGAGGTGCCGGACGTCTGGGCCGGCGTGGTCGGCATCTTCCGCGACTACGGCTACCGCCGGCTGCGCAACCGGGCACGGCTGAAGTTCCTCGTCGCCGACTGGGGCGTGACGAAGTTCCGCGAGGTGCTGGAGAAGGAGTACCTGGGCCGTGCCCTGCTCGACGGGCCGGCCCCGCGGCTGCCCGACAGGCCGGTGGACCACATCGGCGTGCACCCGCAGCGTGACGGGCGCAACTACGTCGGCGCCGCCCCGGTGGTCGGGCGGGTCTCCGGCGGGCAGCTCGCCCGGCTGGCCGACGTCGTCGAGGCCCACGGCAGCGACCGGGTGCGGCTCACCCCGTACCAGAAGCTGCTGGTGCTGGACGTGGCGCCGGAGCGGACCGACTCGCTGGTGCGGGAGCTGCGGGGGATCGGCCTGGAGGCGCAGCCGTCGGCCTGGCGGCGCGGCACGATGGCCTGCACCGGCATCGAGTACTGCAAGCTGGCCATCGTCGAGACCAAGGCCCGGGGCGAGGAGCTGGTGGCCCGGCTGGAGGAGCGGCTGCGCGACTTCGACGCCGACATCTCCATCCACCTCAACGGCTGCCCCAACGCCTGCGCCCGCACCCAGGTCGCCGACATCGGCCTGAAGGGCCAGCTGGTGGTCGGCCCGGACGGTCGCCAGGTGGAGGGCTTCCAGGTCCACCTCGGCGGCGGGCTCGGCATGGCCGAGGGGCAGACCGCCGGCTTCGGCCGCAAGCTGCGCGGCCTGAAGACCACCGCCGAGGAGCTTCCGGAGTACGTGGAACGCCTCGCCCGGCGCTACCTGGCCGGGCGGGAATCCGGCGAGACGTTCGCCAACTGGGTGATCAGGGTCGACGAGGAGGAACTCCGATGAGCGAGACCCGTTCCGCGCCGCTGTACTGCCCCTACTGCGGGGAGGAGGACCTGCGGCCGAGCGAGGCCGGCCACGGCGCCTGGGAGTGCCACGCCTGCGCCCGGGTGTTCTCGGTGAGGTTCACCGGCCTGCTCGGCCGGGCGGTGGCCCGGTGAACGGGGGCACGGGCGAACCGTCGGGCCTCGTCTCCGCGGCGGGCCTGGGCCTGGTCGGCGTCGGTGGCCCGAAGCCGGCCGACCCGGCGCGTCGCGCCCCGGACGAGCTGCGCGCGCTGGCCGAGGAGGCCGGGCGGGAGTTGGAGGGCGCGCCCGCGCTGGAGATCGCCCGTTGGGCGACCGCGACCTTCGGCGACCGGTTCTGCGTCACCAGCTCGATGGCCGACGCCGTGCTGGCCCACCTGGTCTCCCGGGTCGCCCCCGGGGTGGACGTGGTCTTCCTCGACACCGGCCTGCACTTCCCGGAGACGCTGAAGGTCCGCGACGAGGTGGCCCGGACGCTGCCGGTGAACGTCCGGTCGATCCGGCCGCGGCTGACCGTCGGCCAGCAGGACGGCGAGTACGGCCCCCGGCTGTTCAACAAGTCCCCCGACGACTGCTGCCAGCTCCGCAAGGTCGAGCCGCTGGAGCGGGCGCTGGCCGGGTACGACGCCTGGGCCGCCGGGCTGCGCCGGGACGAGTCGCCGACCCGGGCGAACACGCCGGTGGTGACCTTCGACGCCCGCCGGGGCAAGGTCAAGGTCAACCCGATCGCGGCCTGGCGGCAGGCGGACGTGGACGCCTACGTCGCCCGCTGGAACGTGCCGGTGAACGAGCTGTTCAGGCAGGGCTACGGCTCGATCGGCTGCTGGCCCTGCACCCGCCGCACGAAGGCGGGGGAGGATCCGCGGGCCGGCCGGTGGGCCATGTTCGAGAAGACCGAGTGCGGCCTGCACGTCTGACCGGGCCGGGCCCGGCCGCTCCCGCACCGGGGGCGCCCGGGCCGTGGGGGGCGGCCGACCCCGTGGTCCTGGTCGCGCACGGCAGCCGGGATCCGCGCGCCGCCGAGGCGACCCGTGCGCTGGCCCGGGCGGTGTCGACGGCCCGGCCCGGCACGCCGGTGCTGGCGAGCTGGCTGGACCACACCGAGCCGGGACCGGCCGCGGTGCTGCGGGACCTGGCCGGCGCCGGGTATCGCCGGTCGGTGCTGGTGCCGCTGCTGCTCACCGCCGCGTACCACCGGCGGGTGGACATCCCGGCGGCGGTGGCGGCGGCCCGCGCGGCGGGGCCGCCGATCGCGGTACGGGTGACCGACGTGCTCGGCCCCGCCGACGGTGAGATCGACGGCGGGCTGCTGGCCGGCCTGCGCCGGCGGTTGGGCGAGGCGGAGCCGGGGCGGTTCGACGGGCTGGTGCTCGCCGCCGCGGGCACGAGGGACGCCCGGGCGCGCGGGTCGGTGGGGCGGGTGGCCGCCGCGCTGCGCGCCGGTTTCGGGGTGCCCACCCGGGTGTCGTACGCCTCGGCCGCCCCGCCGGCCGTCGACGCGGCGGTGGCCCGGCTACGTGCCCGGGGCGCCCGGCGGGTGGCGGTGTCGGCCTACTTCCTGGCTCCCGGCCTCTTCCACGACGCCGTGGCCGGGGCGGCGCGGGACGCCGGCGCGGTGGCGGTGTCCGCCCCGCTGACGGACGCCCCGGAGCTGGCCGACCTGGTCCTGCGGCGCGTCGACGCCGCCGCCGGGGTGGCCGGGGTCACGGCCCGCCCGTGATCGGAAAGGCGCCCCGGTGGGTACGTGAGCGGGGTGCGGACAGCGAGACGCCCCGGCGGGCGGACCCGGCCGGGGCGTGCAGCTGTGGTGCGTGGGATCAGGCGGAGTGAGCGCGCAGCACCCGGAGGCCACCGCGACGCTTCACGGCGCGCCGCTCCTCCTCGCTCATCCCGCCCCAGACGCCAGCGTCCTGACCGGACTCCAGCGCCCACTGCAGGCACTGGTCGGTCACGGAGCAGCGCCGGCAGACGGCCTTGGCCTGCTCGACCTGCAGGAGAGCCGGTCCGGACGTCCCGATCGGGAAGAACAGCTCCGGGTCCTCGTCGCGGCAGACAGCATGGTGACGCCAGTCCATGGCGGCAACACTCCTCATTCTGGGTGGGTGGCAGATATTGCTTTGGTGCTTTTCCTATATGCATCCGCAGCGCCGACGGTGACGGTTCGCGTCCGCCTATTCGGCAGTGCGTGAGCAGGCTGTTGTTGGCCCCGCGGACCTGCTGGAACAGCTCAACCTGCCGAGCATATCCAGGCAATGTCCCGGTAACTCAAGTTCGCTTGTGAATACTTTCACGAACGCTCGGGATGTCAAGGGTGGCGCTCGGAAAAACTCCAGGCGGTGAGCAAGCCCACAACCCATTTGTCCGGATTCCGGCGTCTTCCCGGTTACCCGGCGTACCACAGTCGAGGATCAATATAGTACAGTCCGCGTGACATTGCTGACATTTCCGGCACCTGCCTCTCGGTGTGGCGGCCGCTCCGGTCGGTGCGGCCGTCGCCGCGTCGACCTACGGCAGTACCCGAGACCTAGCAGATTACTCTCAGTGCGGCGGGAATGGATGTGAATCTGACTTTCTCCCGCTCGCCGAGGTAGTCGCCGTCGAGCTGGAACGCCTGCGGGCGGGCCGATAGCAGGGTGAACTCCGCGACATCGTGCAGTTGCAGCACCTGGCGGCCGTGCGGGTCGGGCGTCCGGGCGAAGAACTGCGTCACCGTCCGTGTCGTGCTGGCGACCCGGAGCTGCCGCAACGCCAACACGTCCAGGCCCAGGTCGAACGACGCCTCCGGGTTCGGGTTGACCTCCCGGTCGCCCAGGTACGTCCACGGCGCGGTGTTCTGGATGATGACCGTGGCCAGCTCGCCCTCCGCCGGCTCGCCCGGCCGCTCCAGGCTGATCGCCGGATGCCGTCGGTCGGAGTTGAGGAAGTACTGGGCGACCGTGGCACGGAAGTAGAGCGCGGGGGTGGAGACCCGACCCCGCCGGCGGGCCTGCTCCACCCGGTGGATGACCGCCGCGTCGACGCCGAAGCCCGCGCAGAAGGTGAAGTAGCGGTCGTCGGCGCGGCCGAGCCCGATGGTCCGGTACCGGCCCAGCCGCAGGCCCTCCAGGATCATGCTGGCCCCGTCCGGCCAGTCCCGGGGCAGGCCGAGCGCCCGGGCGAAGACGTTCGTCGAGCCTCCGGGCACGGTCGCCAGGGCGGGCAGCCGCTCGGCCGGCGAGGCGGCGCCCGGCATGGTCGGCGGCTCGGCCGTCATCAGGCCGTTGACCACCTCGTTGACCGTGCCGTCGCCACCGAGCGTGACGACGACGTCGACGCCCTCCTCGGCCGCCTCCCGGGCGAGGTCGGTCGCGTGCCCGCGCCGGCGGGTGTAGCGCACGGAGAGGTCGACTTCGCTGCGCAGCGCCCGGACCAGCACGTCCCGGCTGCGCTCGCTCGTGGTGGTGGCCTTCGGATTGACCACCAGGACGGCCCGCATGGGCGGCACTGTACCGCGCGGTAGCCCGGGTATCGTGGCGCGCGTGACCATCGACTCGGACCCGATTCCCGTCACCCTCCGCTGGGCGGTCCGGCTGCTGCGGGGCGAGGCGGTCGCCGTGGGGCTGGTCGCCGCGTGGCTGGTCTGGGCCGATCTCACCGCCGCCACCACCGACCTCACCTCGGCGTTGCTGGTGACCGCGTTCGCGGTCGGTGCGGCGGCGGCGCTCTGGGCGCTCGGCGGCGCGCTGGCCCGGCGCCGGGCGGGCGCCCGCGCCCCGGCGATCGTGCTCCAGCTCATGCTGCTGCCGGTGGGGTGGTTCATGGTCCAGGGCGGGGTGGCCTGGCTCGGCGTACCGCTGATGGCGCTCGGTCTCGGCGTCACCGCGCTGCTGGTGAGCACCCCGACCACGCGGGCCCTCGGCTTCGAGTGACGCCCCGCCGGGGTACCGGAGCGGCCGGCGGCGCACCGCCGGGGCGGTCGGCTCAGTACCCGGAGGCGCGCCGGGTGAGCAGCGAGATGGTGGCCCGGCCGTCGGCGGCGCTCGCGGACGCCGACGTGGTGAGCGCGGTGAGCACCTTCCAGGCGAACGACGACTCCGCCGGCAGCGTGGCGCCCCGGACGGTCGGCACCGTCACCTCGACGGTGAGCGCGTCGTCGGTGACCGCGAAGCGGCAGTCGAGTTCGGCGTCGCGGGTGGCGATGGCGAGCAGCATGGCGCACGCCTCGTCCACGGCGATGCGCAGGTCCTCGATCTCGTCGAGGGCGAACTGGAGCCGCGCCGCGAGCCCGGCGGTGGCGGTACGCAACACCCCGAGGTAGCCCCCGTCCGCGGGCACGGTGAGGTGCACGACGTCGTCGTCGGTCGTCGGCTGCCCGGTCAGTTGAGTCACCACTCATCCCCCCGGTCGGGGACTCTACCCGCTCGGTCGCCCGGACGTGTGGGGGCCGCCACGTGCCTGCGCGGCCAGGCCGGCCAGGGCGTCCCCGCTGAGCCGGTAGGGGACCCACTCGGACATCTGCCGCGCCCCGATCGAGGCGTAGAAGCCGGCGGCCGGGTTCCAGTCGATCATCCACCACTCCAGCCGCTGGTAGCCCCGCTCCACGCAGATCGCGGCGAGGGTCGCCAGCAGCAGCCGCCCCGCGCCGGTGCCCCGGGCGGCCGGGCGGACGTAGAGGTCCTCCAGGTAGATGCCGTGCACCCCGGCCCAGGTGGAGAAGTTGAGGAACCACAGCGCGAAGCCCACCGGCTCGTCGTCGGCGTCGACGGCCACGTGCCCGTAGAGCGCCGGGCTACGACTGCTCCAGCCCGGCGCGTCCGACGCCGCGCCGCGACCTGGAGCAGTCGCGAACAGGGCGGCGGTGAGCTGTTCCTCCGTGAGGTGGCACTCGTCGGCGGCGCGTTCGTACGCCGCCAGCTCGTGCACCATGGCGACGACGGCCGGCACGTCCCCGGGACGTGCCGGCCGGATCGTCGGCGGACCGGCGAGGCTCACGCCTTCTTGGTCTCCCAGAAGATCTTGGAGATCTCGTCGATCTTCTGCAGCAGCTCGTCGGCCTTGGCCGGGTCGGTGCCGCCCTTCGCGCCGGCGGCGCCGGCCAGCTTGGTGGCCTCGTTGAACAGCTGGTGCAGGTGCGGGTACTTCTCGAAGTGGGCCGGCTTGAAGTAGTCGGTCCAGAGCACCCACAGGTGGTGCTTCACCAGGTCGGCGCGCTGCTCCTTGATCAGGATGGCGCGGGTGCGGAACTCCGGGTCGGTGTTGGCCTGGTACTTCTCGCAGATCGCCTTCACCGACTCGGCCTCGATCCGGGCCTGGGCCGGGTCGTAGACGCCGCAGGGCAGGTCGCAGTGGGCGCTGGCGGTCACGCGGGGCGTAAGGATGCGTGGAAGTCGCATCAGGATCCTCCATGGGAAGTTTGCGATGATCCAACACGACATTACTCCTGGACGTGTGCCGAGAGGCCGGGTGGAGGTGAAACCGATGGGGGCGGCTCACCCGGCAGGGGCACCGCGGCTGCGGTGGCCGCTGACCGCCGTGCTGGTGACCGGTCCGTCCATGTCGCCCACGCTGCGGCACGGCGACGCGGTGCTGGTCCGCCCCGGCGGGCGGGCCGTCCGTCCCGGCGACGTCGTGGTCGCGGTGTTCCGCAGCCGCCCCGAGCTGCTCGTGGTCAAGCGCGCGGTCCGTGCCGAGGACGGCGGCTGGTGGCTGACCGGCGACAACGACCTCGTCACCGACGACTCCCGGGCGTACGGGGTGGCCGACGTGCGGGGCCGGGTGGTGGCGCGCTACTGGCCCCGCCCCGGACGGGTGCGTCGGCGACGGTTATGACCCCGCTCACATCGGTGTGACGGGGGCGACACTATGCTCGGGGCGTGCCCGGGTGACCCCCGCACCGCGTGTCGCCGCTGGGCGCCTCACCTCGCGCCCGCGCCGGCCGCTCCGTCTGCTCGACAGATCCTGGAGTCACCATGTCATCGTCCATCGTGGACCCCGCTGATCCCGTCTTCCGGCTGCACCGGGGCGGCAAGATGGCCGTCGCCTCGACCGTCCCGCTGACCAGCCGGGAGGACCTCTCCCTCGCGTACACCCCGGGTGTGGCCCGGGTCTGCGAGGCGATCGCCGCCGACCCGGGTGTCGCCGACGACTACACCTGGGCCGCGCACACCGTGGCCGTCGTCACCGACGGCTCGGCCGTACTCGGGCTGGGCAACATCGGCCCACGCGCGGCGCTGCCGGTGATGGAGGGCAAGGCGGTGCTGTTCAAGCAGTTCGCCGGCGTCGACGCCGTGCCGGTCTGCCTGGACACGCAGGACGTGGACGAGATCGTCGCGGTGGTGCGGGCGCTGGCGCCGTCGTTCGGCGGGATCAACCTGGAGGACATCAGCGCCCCGCGCTGCTTCGAGGTGGAGCGCCGGCTCGACGAGGCCCTGGACATCCCGGTCTTCCACGACGACCAGCACGGCACCGCGATCGTCGTGCTCGCCGCGCTGCGCAACGCGGCCACGCTGCTCAACCGCAAGCTCGGCGACCTGCGGGTGGCGGTCAGCGGCGCCGGCGCCGCCGGGGTGGCGGTGACGAAGATGCTGGTCGCCGGCGGCGTGGACCCGGACCAGGTGGTGGTCTGCGACTCCAAGGGCATCATCGGCCGGCACCGGGCCGGGCTGACCGACACGAAGGCCGAGCTGGCCGCGATGACGAACGCCGACGGCCGCGAGGGCGACATCGCCGAGGCGCTGCGCGGCGCGGACGTGCTGATCGGCGTCTCCGGCGGGCAGATCCCGGAGCAGGCGGTGGCCGGCATGGCGGCGGGGGGCATCGTCTTCGCGCTGGCCAACCCGACGCCGGAGGTGCACCCCGAGGTGGCCGCCCGGCACGTGGCCGTCGTCGCCACCGGCCGCAGCGACTACCCGAACCAGATCAACAACGTGCTGGCGTTCCCGGGCGTGTTCCGGGGCGCGCTGGACGCCCGGGCCACCCGCATCACCGACGGCATGAAGGTGGCCGCCGCCGACGCCATCGCGGGCGTCGTGGCCGAGTCGCTCACCGCCGAGGCGATCGTCCCGTCCCCGCTCGACCCCCGGGTCGCCCCCGCGGTGGCCGAGGCGGTCGCCGAGGCCGCCCGCCGCGACGGCGTCACCCGCTGAACGCGGAGGGGCCCTTCCCTGTCGCCCGGGCGACAGGGAAGGGCCCCTCCGCACACCCCGGGCCCCGGAGGAAGCCGTCTTGTCGAGATAGGAAGAGCGTCGGGGAGGGAAACAGTGTCT
>NZ_JBFAVI010000168.1:0-15641 GCF_040679695.1 Micromonospora sp. NPDC052213 | reverse complement strand
GCCGGCCGCCGGGCCGGCACGGCGCTGCTGCTGGCCGTGCACGGCGGCGCGGGCGTGCCGGCGCTGACCACCGGCCTGGCCGCGCGGACCGGGCTCACGGGCCCGACCCGGGCGTACACCACCGCCTGCGTCTCGGCCAGCAGCGCGGTGGCCGACGCCGCGGCCCTGATCCGGCGGGGCGACGTCGAGCGGGCGGTGGTCGCGGCCGGCTACCTGGTCGAGCCGGACCAGTACGCGCTCTTCGACGCCGGCCGCGCCCTCGCCACCGACGGCGCCGTGCGCCCGTTCAGCGCCGGCCGCACCGGGCTGCTGCTCGGCGACGGGATCGCCGCGGTGGTGCTGGAGTCGGCGGCCGTCGCCCGGGCGCCGGTGGCCGACCTGCTCGGGTGGGGCCGGGCCGGGGACGCGTTCCACCCCTGCCAGCCGGAGCCGGGCGGGCGCGGCCTGGCCCGCGCGGTCGCCGCGGCGCTGCGCCGGGCCGGGCTGGCGGCGGAGGCGATCGGGTACGTCAACGCCAACGCCACCGGCACCGGCTACAGCGACGCCTCCGAGGCGGCGGCGCTGCGCGCGGCGCTCGGCGCGGCGGCGGCGCGGACCCCGGTCAGCTCCACCAAGGCGCTGCACGGGCACGCCCTGGAGGCCTCCGGCCTGCTGGAACTGGTGGTCACCGTGCTCGCCCTGCGGCACGGGAAGCTGCCCGTCAACGCCGGCTGGCTCGGCCCCGACCCGGCCTGCCCGGTCGACGTCATCCGTGACGCGCCCCGGCCGGCCGCCACCGGGTACGCGCTCAGCCTCAACGCCGCCTTCGGCGGCGCGAACACCGCCCTGCTGGTGGGCGCCGCGTGAACGCCGGGAGCGGGCCCGCCGGCACCCACGGCACGCGCGCGGACGGCACGCGCCCGGACGGTGGCCCGGCGACCGTGGCCGCCGGTCGCCTCGCCGTGCTGGCCGAGGCGGCCTGGCCCGAGCCGGGCGACGACGCGCCGCCGCCGGTGCCCGGGTTCGTGCACTCCAGCTTCCCGCCCCTGGTCGCGGCGGTCGCCGAGCGCTGCCTGACCCGGGCGTACGACGGGCGACCCGCGCCCGACGGGGAGCGGACCGCGGTCGTGCTGGCCAGCGCGGCCGGGGACCGGGCCAGCGCGGCGCACGTGCGCGCCACGGTCGCCGCCGGCGGCCGGCCCGGACCGCTGTTCTTCTTCCAGTCGGTGCCCAACAGCGTGGCCGGGCACGTGGCCGCCCGCTGGGGGCTGGGCGGGCCCGTGGTCTGCCTCGCGCCGACCGGGGACCCGCGCGACGAGGGGATCGCCGAGGTCGACCTGCTGCTGCACGACGGTGACGCCGACCGGGCGTTGCTGGTCCTGATCGAACAGGCACCGGACGACGGCGGTGCGCGGGACCCGGGCGGGGAGCCCGGCGCCCGGGCCGTCGCGGTGCTGCTGGGGGGAGGAACGCCATGAGGACCAGGGGACTACGCGGAACGCTGGCCGCGGACGACGGGATCGGCGCCGGCAACGTGCTGGCCCGGGTGCTGGCGCACGGCGCCGACCCGCACGGGCCGGGGCTCACCTTCGACACCGCCGTGGACGGCCACCCGGCCGAACTGCCGCTCACGCTGGGCCGGCTCGACGAGCGGGTCGCCGCCCGCGCCGCGTGGCTGCACGAGCGGGGGATCGAGCCGCGCGACCCGGTGGCCGTCTGGGCCACCGCCGCCGCCGACATGGTGCTCAGCTACCTCGCGCTGACCCGGCTCGGCGCGATCCCGGCGCTGATGAACGGCAGGCTGCGCCCGGAGATCGCCGCCGAGTACATCCGCCGGCTGCGCGGCGTCGGGGTGCTCGCCGACGACGCGCACACCGCGCTGCTGGCCGGGCACGACCTCGGCGTGCCGGTGATCGGCACCCCCGCCGAGGCGGGCACGGGCGACCCGGCCGCCGCGCCGGCGCACTACCGGCACCACGCCGACGACCCGGTCGTCATCACCCACACCTCCGGCACCACCGGGGTGCCGAAGGCGGTCCTGCACTCGCACGCGAGCCTCTTCGCCGCCACCCGGCACCTGCTCGCCATGCCGCAGGCACAGGGCACCAACCGCATCCTCAACGCGCTGCCCGCCCCGCACACCGCCACCGTGCTCATGGTCAACCAGGCCCTCGGCAACCGGGCGGAGATGTTCCTGCTGTCCGACCAGGGCGGCGAGCGGGTGCTGGACGCGATCCAGCGCTGGCGCCCCGACGGGGTGTTCGGCTTCTCCGTCACCTGGGCGGAACTGGCCCGCTTCGACCTGTCCGCGTACGACCTGGAGTCGGTGTCGCTGTGGTTCAACACCGGCGACTGCTCGCACGAGCCGCACGTGCGCCGGCTGGTCGCGGTCGGCTCCCGGGACGTGGTGACCCGCGACGGGATCACCCGGGTGCCCGGCTCGGTCTTCATCGACGGGCTCGGCTCCAGCGAGATGGGCCACTCGATGTTCCACATCACCCACCGCACCGACACCGACCGGTACGGCCGCTGCATCGGCCGCCCCTACCGGTTCGCCCGGGTCGCCGTGCTCGACGCCGCGGGCGAGCCGGTGCCGACCGGCGAGGTGGGCTGGCTCGGCATCGACTCGCCGTCGCTGTTCCGCGGCTACTGGAACGACTCGGTCACCACCCACCGCTTCCGCCGGCGCGGCTGGTACCTCACCGGCGACCTGGTGTACGCCGACGACGAGGGCCGCTACTACCACATGGACCGGGCCGTCGACTCGGTCGACGTGGGCGACGGCCGGCGGTTCTACACCGCGCTGTCGGAGGAGCGGATCCTCGCCGCCTGCCCCGACGTCACCGACTGCACGGTGGTGATCGTCGCCGAGGCCGGCCGGGTGGTCACCGACGTGCTGCTGGAACTCGCCGCCGGCGCCGACGACGCCGAGGACCGCACCGCGCGGCTCCGGGCGGCACTCGGGCCGGACGTCGGCGCGACCCTGCGCCGGGTGGTGCCGGTGCGGCCCGCCGACATCCCCGTCACCGTCACCGGCAAGGTGCGCAAGGTGGCCCTGCGGGAGCGCTATCTCACCGAGGTGGCGTCATGACCGCCGTCATCACCGGGATGGGGCTGTTCACCCCCGTCGGCCGGGGCGTCGCGGCGACGTTCGACGCGCTCCGCACCGGGCGGTCCGGGCTGACCCGGCCGCCGGCCGGGCACCCCGCCGCCGGGTCGCTGGAGGTCGCCGGCCTGCTCCCGGAGATCGACCCGCGCACCGTCGCCTCCGGGCCGGAGACCCGGGTGCTGGACCGGATCGTCGTGCTCGCCCTGCTCGCCGCCGCCGACGCGCTCGCCGACGCCGGCATCGAGGTGGGCCGGGACGTGGACCCGGGCCGGATCGGGGTGATCGTCGGCGGGGTCGGCGGGATGTCCACCCTGGAGGCGCAGGTGCTGGCCCGGGCCGAGCGGGGCCGCGCCGCCGTCAGCCCGTACCTGCTCACCGGAATCCTGCCGAACATGCCGGCGGCGCGGATCGCCATCGCGTACGGCATCCGCGGCTACACCTCCTCGGTCGGCACCGCCTGCGCCTCCGGCGCCCAGTCGGTCGCCGACGCGGTCCGGCTGATCCGCGCCGGGGAGGCCGACGTGGTGCTGTGCGGGGCCAGCGAGGCGCCGCTGTTCCCGACGTTCGCCGACACCTTCGGCAACGCTCGGGCGCTGGCCCGGGGCTGGGCCGACCCGACGGCGGCGAGCCGGCCGTTCGACGCCCGGCGCAACGGGTTCGTCCTCGCCGAGGGCGCGGCCCTGCTGGTGCTGGAACGCGCCGAGCACGCCGCCGCCCGGGGCGTCACCGGCTACGCCGAGGTCGCCGGGTACGGGGCGACCACCGACGCGTACCACCCGACCGCCCCGCGGCCCGACGGCGCCGGCGCGGCGGAGTGCATGCGGCGCGCGCTGGCCAGCGGCGGCGTGCCCGCCGCGCGGGTCGGCTACGTCAACGCGCACGGCACCGGCACGAAGCTCGGCGACATCGCCGAGACCACCGCCCTGACCGAGGTGTTCGGCGACGGCGGCGTCCCGGTCAGCTCCACCAAGGCGCTCACCGGCCACCTGCTCGGCGCCTCCGGGGTGCTGGAGACGGCGGCCACCGCGCTGGCACTCGGCCGGGGCCTGCTCCCGCCGACGCACAACCTCGACGACCCGGACCCGGCCTGCCCGGCGGACCACATCCGCAAGGAGCCGCGGGCGACGGACACCGGGTACGCGCTGACCAACTCCTTCGGCTTCGGCGGCCAGAACGTGAGCCTGCTGCTCGCGCGGGCCGCCCGGCCGAGGGCCTGAGACAGGCTCCACCCCCGGGCGGGGCGCGCCCGGGCGGCAGACCACGGGGGACCCGTGGAAAGGGCTGAGGACATGGACATCCGTGGGATAGACCACATCGAACTCTACGTGGGGGACGCCCGGCAGGCGGCCTTCTACTTCGGCCGGGCGGTCGGCTTCCACCTCTGCGGCCAGGGCGGCCCCGAGACCGGGCTGGCCGACCAGCGGTCGCTGCTGCTGCGCCACGCCGACATCCGGATGGTGCTGACCTCCGGGCTCACCGCCGAGCACCCGGCGTCCCGGTACGTGCAGCGGCACGGCGACGGCATCGCCGTGGTCGCGCTGGAGGTCGACGACGCCGCCGGCGCGTACGCCGAGCTGGTGGGCCGCGGGGCGGCGGGGGTGACGCCGCCGACCACCTGGACCGGGCCGGACGCCGAGGTGGTGACCGCCGAGGTGGGCGGCTTCGGCGACGTGCTGCACCGCCTGGTGTCGCGGCGCGGCGACCGGACCGATTTCCTGCCCGGGGCGGTCGAGTTGACGCCCCCGGCCGGCGGCAGCGACGACAAGCTGCTCGCCGAGATCGACCACCTGGCGGTCTGCGTGCCGCCGGGTCAGCTCGACGAGACCGTCCGGCACTACCGGGAGGTGTTCGGGTTCGCGGAGATCTTCGAGGAGCACATCGAGGTCGCCGGGCAGGCGATGAACTCCAAGGTGGTGCAGAGCCCGTCGGGACGGGTCACCCTGGTGCTGCTGGAGCCGGACCGCGGCCGCCGGCCGGGGCAGATCGACGCCTTCCTCGACCAGCACGCCGGCGCCGGGGTGCAGCACCTCGGGCTGCGCACCGACGACATCGTCACCGCCGTCGGCACCCTCGCCGACCGGGGGGTGCGCTTCGCCGGCACCCCCGGCAGCTACTACGACACCCTCGAGGCGCGGGTCGGCCGGGTGGACGCGCCGCTGGACCGGCTGCGCGACCTCGGTGTGCTGGTCGACCGCGACCACGGCGGGCAACTGCTGCAGATCTTCACCGAGTCCATGCACGTGCGCCGCACGCTCTTCCTGGAGCTCATCGAGCGGCGCGGGGCCCGGACGTTCGGCAGCGGCAACATCAAGGCGCTCTACGAGGCCAAGGAACGGGAACTGGCCGCGGCGGGGGCGACCCCCGCCGTCGCGGCCGTGACACCGCAGGAGGTGCGGGCGTGACCACGACCGAGTTCGAGCCGACACTCACCGCCGAGGAGGAGGCGCTGCTCCCGTCCGACGAGGACGTCGCCTTCTACGCCGAGCACGGCTGGTACCTGTCGAAGAAGCTGTTCACCGACGACGAGGTGGACGCCCTCACGGCGGCCGCCGACCGCTACTACGACGGCGAGCGGGACCGCCGCCTGCCGGTGCGCCCGCCGAAGCTCGCCTACTGGGAGCCGTCGAAGGGCGCGGTGCAGCGGCACAACGACTACGTCCACCACGAGCACGACGGGCTGGGGGCGATCCTGCGCAAGCCGCTCGTCGGCGCGGTCGCCGCCCGGCTCGCGCGGGCCACCGAGATCCGCGTCTTCCAGTCCACGCTGATCTACAAGCCGCCGATCTCCGGCGAGCCGTCCAACATCGTGCCCTGGCACTTCGACAAGCACTACTGGGCGTCCTCGTCGTCGGAGAACATGCTCACCGCGTTCATCCCGTTCCACGACTGCGGGGAGGAGATGGGCACCATCACCATGGTCGATGGCTCGCACCGCTGGCAGGAGGTCGGCGCGGACGACACGGTGGTGCGCCACTTCGCCGACCGCGACCGCGACCAGCTGGAGGAGATGCTCGCCGAGAACGCGGCCCACAACGGCGCCGAGATCCGCAAGGTGCCGATGGTGATCCCCAAGGGACACGTGAGCTTCCACCACTGCCGCACCTACCACGGCAGCGGCGCCAACGTCAGCGGCCGCCCGCGCCGGGCGGTCTCGCTGCACCTGCAGGACGGCGACAACGCCTGGCGGGAGTATCCGCTCTCCGACGGCACGTTCGCCGCGTACAACCACGACGTGCTGGTCCGCCGCACCCCCGACGGGCGGCCGGACTACGCGGACCCCGAGTACTGCCCCATCATCTGGCGCCACCGCGCCCCGCAGGGAGGCTGACATGTCACGGTACGACTGGGGAAAGACGCACCCGGGCATCGAGCGGCTGGAGAAGGCGGTGACCGACCGCCGCGACGTGGTGGTCCGGCACCCGCTCTACGCCAACCTCGACACCCACGAGGCGCTGGTCACCTTCATGGAGCACCACGTCTTCGCCGTGTGGGACTTCATGTCGCTGCTGAAGTCGTTGCAGCGGCAGCTCACCTGCGTCACCGTGCCGTGGATCCCGACCGGCCCGACGGGCAGCCGCCGCCTGATCAACGACATCGTGATGGTGGAGGAGAGCGACGAGCTGGGCGACGGCTACATCAGCCACTTCGAGCTGTACGTGCAGGGCATGCGGGAGGCCGGCGCCGACACCACGGCCGTGGAGAAGCTGATCGACCTGCTGCGGGCGGGCCGGCCGGTGACCGAGTCGCTCGTCGAGGCCGGGGTGCCCGCGCCGTCGGCGGCGTTCGCCGCCACCACCTGGCGGATCATCGAGGACACCCCGGTGCACTGCCAGGCGGCGGCGTTCGCCTTCGGCCGGGAGGACCTGATCCCCGACATGTTCACCCAGGTCGTCGCCGTCAACGAGCGCAGCCGCAAGCTGCACAGGTTCGTCGACTACCTGGAGCGGCACATCGAGGTCGACGGCGAGCAGCACACCCCGATGGCGATGCAGATGCTCGCCGACCTGTGCGGCGACGACGACGCCAAGTGGCAGGAGTGCGCCGACACCGTCAACACCGCGCTCGCCGCGCGGGCGAAGCTCTGGGACGACATCCTCGCCGCGGTCAAGGAGGGGCGCGAGCGGTGACCGACGCCGACCCGGTCCGGCTCTACCGGACGGTACGGCTGATCCGCCGGTTCGAGGAGCGGGCCGTCGAGCTGGTCCGCTCCGGGCACGTCGTCGGCGGCATCCACCCGTACCTCGGGCAGGAGGGGATCGCCGCCGGGGTGTGCGCCGCCCTGGGTGCCGACGACGTCGTCGCCGGCACCCACCGGGGGCACGGGCACGTGCTCGCCAAGGGCGCCGACCCGGCCCGGATGCTCGCCGAGCTGTGCGGCCGGGTCACCGGCCTCAACGCCGGCCGGGGCGGCTCGATGCACGCCGCCGACTTCGGCGTCGGCGTGCTCGGCGCCAACGCCATCGTCGGCGCGTCCGGGGCGATCATCACCGGTGCCGTGTGGGCGCGCCGACGGCGCGGCGACGACGTCGTCGGGGTGAGCTTCTTCGGCGACGGCGCGGTCAACGAGGGGATGCTGCTGGAGGCGTTCAACCTGGCCGCGCTGTGGCGGGTGCCGGTGCTGTTCGTCTGCGAGAACAACGGCTACGCCACCACCATGACCGTCGCGGGCGCGGTCGCCGGCAGCATCCCCGGCCGGGCCGCCGCGTTCGGCATCCCGGCCGCCGTCGTGGACGGCCAGGATCCCGAGGCGGTACGCGACGCCGCGGCGGCCGCCGTCGACCGGATGCGCGCCGGCGGCGGCCCCGAGCTGATCGAGGCCCGGACCTACCGGTTCGACGCCCACCACACCTTCGAGCACGCGGTACGCCTCGACTACCGCCCGCCCGACGAGGTGGCCCGGGGCCGGTCCCGGGACCCGGTGGACATCCAGGGCGGGCGGCTGCCCGCCGCCGTACGGGCCGACGTCGACGCCGAGGTCGAGGCCACCCTGGCGGCGGCCGTCGAGTTCGCCCTCGCCAGCGGAGAGCCGGACCCGGCCGACGCCCTGGCGCACCTGTACGCCAGCGGGCTGACCGCCCGCACCGGAGGTGGGTAGATGCCCAGACTGTCCTACCGCAAGGCGCTCACCCGGGCGCTCGCCGACGAGTTGGCCCGCGACGAGTCGGTGTTCCTGCTCGGCGAGGACATCCGGGTGGCCGCCTCGAACGTCACGGCCGGGCTGTTCAAACGGTTCGGCCCCGAGCGGGTGCTCGACACCCCGCTGTCGGAGCAGGCGTTCACCAGCTTCGCCACGGGGGCGGCACTGGCCGGGATGCGGCCGGTGGTCGAGTTCCAGATCCCGTCGCTGCTGTTCCTGGTCTTCGAGCAGATCGTCAACCACGCGCACAAGTTCCCGCTGATGACCGGCGGGCAGTGCGCCGCACCGGTCACCTACCTGGTGCCCGGCTCCGGCTCCCGGACGGGCTGGGCGGGCCAACACTCCGACCACCCGTACAGCCTCTTCGCCCACGTCGGGGTGACCACGGTGGTGCCGGCCACCCCGGCCGACGCGTACGGGCTGCTGGTGTCGGCGGTGCGGTGCGACGACCCGGTGGTGGTCTTCGCCCCGGCCGGGGCGCTCGACGTCCGCGACGACGTGGACCTCGCCGCGCTCGCGCCGGTGCCGCTCGGTCGGGGCCGGGTGCGCCGCTTCGGCGACGACGTGACCGTGGTCGCGGTCGGGCACCTGGTGCACGACGCCCTCGCGGTCGCCGACGAGCTGGCCGACCAGGTGTCGGTGGAGGTGTTCGACCCCCGCACGCTGTACCCGTTCGACTGGGACTCACTCGCCGAGTCGGTGTCGCGCACCGGGCGGCTGGTGGTGGTGGACGACTCCAACCGCTCCTGCGGCATCGCCGGGGAGATCATCGCGACCATGGTCGAGCGGGTGCGCCTGGTCGCCCCGCCGCGCCGGGTCACCCGCCCCGACGGCGCGGTGCTGCCATTCGCCCCGGCGCTCGACCGGGCCGTGCAGCCCAGCCGCGAGCAACTCCTGGCCGCCGTCCAACACGTGATGAAGGACTGATGTATGACCGACGCTGACTACCGCTGGCCCTCCGCCGCGCAGGCGTGGCTCGACCTGCCCGCGCCGATCCGCGCCGAGATGGTGGCCGCCGGGGCGGAGTCCTGGCGGGAGATCTTCGACGGCCGGGCCACGTACAACAAGCAGTGGCGGCTGGCCCGGCCGCCGGTGATGGACGAGACCTCGCTGGGCGTGCTCAACGCCGTCTCCGACCGCCTCGCCCAGCTCGTCTTCGAGGCGTGCCGGCGGCGGGCCGGCACGGCGGGGGAGCTGCGCCGGCTGCTGAACGTGCCCGACGGTGAGACCCGGCTGCTCGACGACGACGAGCCGCTGACCGAGGCGCTGCTGGACGCGTTCCGGCCGGACGTGCTGCTCTCCGACGGGGTGCCCCGGTTCGTCGAGTACAACATCGACAGCAGCCTCGGCGGGGCGTTCGACGCGGACACGACGGTGCGC
Organism: Micromonospora sp. NPDC052213; assembly: GCF_040679695.1. Classification (NCBI taxonomy): domain Bacteria; kingdom Bacillati; phylum Actinomycetota; class Actinomycetes; order Micromonosporales; family Micromonosporaceae; genus Micromonospora; species Micromonospora sp. NPDC052213. Next base: position 6,036 of record NZ_JBFAVI010000168.1, on the reverse strand, counting down.
CGCTTCGTCGACGTCTACCGGCGGCGCGGCCTCACCGACCGGGTCCGCCTGGCGGCGGCGCCCTCGGCGGTGGACCAGCGGTTCGCCGCGATCCGCGCCGGGCTCGGCCTGCCCGAGGGCGCCCGGGTCGCCATGCTGATCGACTTCGACGCCGAGTACCCCGGCCTGGACGACCCGCAGCGGTTCTTCCGGCTGCTGTCGCCGGTGGTCGAGCGGGCCGCGGCCTCCGGCATGGACCTGGTCATCGCGCCGGTCTCCCAGGTGACCCTCGACGACGGGCAGCGGCTGGTCGCCGACGGCGCCCCGGTCGACGGGGTGTTCCGCCTCTTCGTGCCCAACCGGGTCACCCCGAGCGCCGGGGTGGACGCCCTGGAGGCGGGGCTGGCGGCCGGGACGGTGCCGATGTGGGTGTCGGCGGCGGCCTGGCTGGTCGCCAACAAGCGGGCCTTCGCCTGGCTCTGGGAGGACGCCGACGCGCTGGCGCCGGCGGACCGGGACCTGGTCCAGCGGTACGTGCCACGGACCTGGTCGCTGACCGCCGAGCTGCTCGACCGGGCGGTGGCCGACCGGCCCGGCCTGGTGGCGAAGCCGGCCGACGGCTCCGCCGGGGTGGACGTGCTGATCGGCCGGGAGACCGATACGGACACGTGGCGGGACGGACTGACCCGGGCCGTCGAGCGGGGCGGCTTCATCCTCCAGGAGTACGTGAAGGCCGACGACGTCCCGTTGGACTTCGTGCACATCGAGACCGGCGAGACGGTCAGCGCCGAGGTGCCGTACAGCATCGCCCCGTACCTGTTCGGTCGGCGGCCGGCGGGCGCCTGCATCCGTACGGGCTTCCCCGGCTGCGACGGGGTGCTCAACCTGGCTCGGGGCGTCCTCCTCTCCGGCCTTTTGGTGGTCGACTGACGCGCCACATCGGGCGGTGGGGCGGCCTGCGCGGGTCGTCCCACCGTGCTCGGTCGCGCGAGGGTCACCGGGCGTCCGCCACGGGCCGTGCGCCGCGCTCGCCCGCGTCCGCCATCCGGCGTCCGCCGCCGGGTCACCGGCGAAACGCGCTTCCCACCCAGGCAGGACCGGGGCACCATCACCGGGGTGGGCGGGGTGCGGGCGGGGTTGACGGTCGACCAGTTGCGCCCGGTGGTGCGGGCGGCGTGCGGGCGCGGTCGGGAACTGTGGTCGGCCGAGCGGCTGACGGGCGGCACGAAGAAGGGTGTCTACCGGACGCTGGCCCAGCTCGCCTGAGCCGTCCGGCGGGGCGTGGTCAGCGGCGGAGGGTGGTGGAAGGCGACTCCCCGAAACGGGACCGGTACTCGCCGGCGAAGCGGCTCAGGTGGGCGAATCCGTGGTCGAGGGCGACGGTCGTCACGGACGTCCCGGGTCCGGCGGCGCGCAGCGCGGCGTGGACCGCGTCGAGCCGGCGGGCGCGCAGGTACGCCATCGGGGTGGTCTGCAGCTCGCGGCGGAAGCAGTCCTGCAGCGTCCGTACGCTCACCCGAAGTGCCTCCGCGACGTCGCCGACCGTCAGCGCCTCGCCGTGGTGCTCCGTCATCAGTGCGCAGGCGCGTCGGACGAGGCGCCCGGGTGCCGGGTGCCGCGCCGGCTCGGCGAGCAGGTCGGTGTAGGTGTGGCGGTGGGTCAGCAACAGCTTGCCGACGAGCGCCTGCTCGAAGCGGGCGACGACCTGCGGGTGGTCGAGGAGGGAGGCGCCCTTCGGCTGGGACAGCTCCTCGGCGAGGAAGTCCACCCCGCGGGCCCAGGCCACCGCCGCGGGCGTGCTCATGGTCATGCCGAGGTCGAAGTGGACCTGGCCGTCCACCGGTCGGCCCAGCAGTCGAGCGAGTTCCCGGTCGACCGTCTGCCGGTCGGCGTAGAAGATCCGGTGCGGAGATGCCTCGGACCAGTGCATGTCCGAAGCGTCGTAGGGGGAGAGGACCGAGGCGATTTCGGGCGTGGAGGACACGGTACGTCCGGCGTGGCGGACCTCCGCCCTGCCGCCACGGGGAATCTGCACGAGGTAGAAGGTCTCCAGCGCGGCGGGCTGGATCCGCACCGCCTGCGCGTAGTCGAGATCGACGACGCCCACGCCGCCCGACCGGCGGGCCGTCATGCGCAGGCGGACGCTGCGGACGCCGGGCTGGGGCGTGAGCCGGTGCGGACAGAACACGCGACCGACCTCCGTGCGGGCGCGCTCGATGTCGTCCGTCCTGACCGTCGTGGCAGCCATCTGGCACCTCCTGATGGGGCCGGGGCGGCTGTGCATCGCCGGTGACGCGGAACCACCGGTTCGCCCGGACCGGCGGCCCCGCGCCGAGACGCCCTGCTGTGCCGAGATTAGGACCGGGGGCAGGGTGATCAGCAGAGGCGTGCTCCAAACCCGACACCAGGGGTGCCGGGGAAAGTGCCCCCGGTTGTGCGATGCGGATGCCGCGCGCGTCCGGCGGATAGCAGCCCTGCCGGCGTGCTCGTTAGCGTGCGATCGCCGCCGGCGCCCCGCTGCCGCGGCTCCCGTCAACGGGTCGCAGAGTCTTTGGAGGTTCGCCATGAGGATCGCCGTCGTCGGTGCTGGATTCGCCGGTCTGAGCGCAGCGAAGGTGCTGCGGCAGAGTGGCTTCGAGGTCTCCGTGTTCGAGAAGTCGCCCGACGTCGGAGGCGTCTGGAGCAGCACCCGGAGATATCCCGGTCTCCGTACCCAGAACAACAAGGGCACCTACCACCTCTCCGACCTGCCGATGCCCGCTCACTACCCCCAGTGGCCGTCGGGCGAGCAGGTCCAGCAGTACGTCGAGAGCTATGTGGACCGGTTCGGGCTCCGCCCCGTTCTGCGCCTCGCCACGGAGGTCGTCGCCGCGAAACTCGTGGACGACGAGACCGCGTGGCTGATCGCGTCACGACCGACGGGTGGGCGGGACCCCGCGACCTGGGAGCGGTACGACCACCTCGTCGTCGCCAACGGCATCTTCTCCGAGCCGCTCATCCCGCACTTCGAGGGCCGTGCGGACTTCGTCGCCGCGGGCGGACGTGTTCTGGCCTGCGGGGAGTTCCACGATCTCGAGGCGGCGCGGGGAAAGCACGTCCTCGTCGTCGGGTACGGCAAGTCGTCCTGCGACGTGGCGGTCCCGCTGAGCGACGTCGCCGCGCGGACCCACGTCGTCGCCCGTCAACTGCTGTGGAAGATGCCCAAGAAGCTGGGCGGAGCGGTCAACTACAAGTACCTTCTGCTCACCCGGATGGGTGAGGCGCTGTTCCGGTACATCCGCGTGAAGGGCTTCGAGCGGTTCCTGCACGGCCCGGGCAACGGTCTGCGTCGCGGCATGCTCGACGGCGTGGGGTCGGTCGCTACCCGGCAGCTCAAGCTGCGCGAGCTGGGTCTCGTGCCGAACGGGACCTTCGAGGACATCGCGCGAAGCACCGTCAGCCTCGCGACGGACGGTTTCTTCGAGCGGGTCGCCGACGGTCGGATCAGCGTCCACCGCGATCGTCAGATCAGCGAACTCCTGGTCGACGAGGGCCGGCCGGCCGCCCGGCTCGCGGACGGCACGGTGCTCCCCGCCGACCTGGTCATCTGCGGCACCGGGTTCCGGCAGCACGTGCCCTTCTTCGACGCCGCCCTGCACGCCCGGCTCGAAGACGACGAGGGCAACTTCATGCTCCACCGCCAGATCCTGCCGGTCGACGTCCCGCATCTGACCTTCGCCGGCTACAACTCCTCGTTCTTCAGCCCGCTGAGCGCCGAGATGGCAGCGGTCTGGACGGCCGCCCATCTGCGGGGAGGGATCGCGCTGCCGCCCAGGGAGCGGATGCGGGAGCAGGTGCGTACGCGGCTGGCCTGGATGGCGGCGCGGACCAACGGGCAGCACGCCCGCGGCACGAGCATCATCCCGTTCTCGATGCACAACATCGACGAGGTGCTCGACGATCTCGGGCTCAACCTCGGCCCGCTGGCCCGCGCCCGCCAGTGGCTGCTGCCCGTCGACCCGCGCGCCTACCGGAGGGTCACGCCCCGCATGATCCGGCGCACCGCCGCGACGGCGCCCCGGGAGTCGGTGAGCCAGCCCGCCTGACAGGGGAAGGAACAGCAGCCGCGGGGATCCTCACCGAGCTGCTCCGTCCGCGCTTCGGGCGGTCGTGAGGTGGGCGCCGAGGCGGCGGACGGTCTCGGCGGCGGCGATGGCGTCGCTGCGGGCGCTGCCGTGCCGGCCGTCGCTGCTGTAGATCGACGGGTCGGCGGTGAGCGGGTGGTCGGTGAGCCGCACGTGCAGGGTGCCGAGCCGTTCGGCGAGCGCGCCGGTGTGCGCGGAGAGCCGCCGCATCCGCTCGGCCAGGCCGGCCCGGTGCCGCTCGGGCACGGCCGGGCTGTGCGAGACGTCGAACATGCCGACGGTGATCACGTCGGCCCCCGCCGCCCGCAACGCCTCGATGATCGCGGTCAGCTCCGCGTCGACGGCGTCCGCGTCGTACGCCGGGTGGAAGGCGTCGTTGCCGCCGCACACCACCAGCGCCAGGTCGGGGCGGAACGCCAGGGCCGGGGCGAGCTGGGTGGCGCGCACCTCGTGCGCCCGCAGCCCGCGCAGCCCGAGGTTCAGGTACGCCAGCTCCGGCCGGACGGCCCGCAGCTCGGCGGCGACGCGGTCCGCCCACTGCACCTCGGGATAGCCGTCGACGGGCTCGCAGAGCCCTTCGGCCACGCTGTCGCCGAGCACCGCGAAGCGCCGCCACGGGTGGTCGCGCAGCAGGGCGACGCTCTCCCCGTCGCGGAGGCACCACGGATCCGTCGATTCGGTCAGCGTCGATGACATGAGCGCACGCTAGTCGACCGGGTCGCCGCCGGCCAGCGGCCGACACGGCACGAGGTGTCCCGGTCGACGCCCCGGCGCACCGCGGGCGAACAGCCGGCGAACAAACCGCGCGCCGCCCCCTTTACGTTGCCGTTGATCGATGTGAATATGTGCACATCGATCGGCAGAGAGCCGGTCCACCCCTCCCCGGAGGTACGCGTGAGACTCACTCGACGTGGCGTGGTGTCCGCCGTCGCCGTCGCCTGCCTCGGCGCCACCATGGCCGTGTCGCCGGCCCACGCCGCGCCCGCCGTCCTGACCGCCGACGGAGCGTCCGGCCTCGCCGCCGGCCTCGGTCCCGATCGCACCGCCGGCTCCTACGTGGACGCGGCCTCGGGGCGTATGGTCGTCGCCGTCACCGACGAGGCCGCCGCCGCCAAGGTCCGCGCCGCCGGCGGCGTCGCCCGCCTGGTCACCCACAGCACCCGCGCCCTGGAAGCCGCGCAGACCCGGGTGGACCTGGGCGTCACCGGCACCGCCCTCTGGGTCGACCCGGTCAGCAACCAGGTGGTCGTCGGCGTGGACAGCACGGTCGGCGCCGCCCAGCGGGCCCGCATCCGCGCCGCGGTGGCCGCCGCCGGCGGCACGGCCCGCGTCACCCCGCTCGCCGGCACGCTCAGCACGCGGACCTCCGGCGGCGACGCCATCTACGGCGGTGGCTACCGCTGCTCGCTCGGCTTCAACGTGCGCAGCGGCAGCACCTACTACTTCCTCACCGCCGGGCACTGCACGGACGCGGTCTCCGCCTGGTACGCCAACTCGGCCCAGAGCACCAAGCTCGGCGACCGCACCGGCACCAGCTTCCCGGGCAACGACTACGGCATCGTCCGCTACACCAACACCTCGATCGCGATCGACGGCTCGGTGGGCTCCCAGGACATCACCGCCGCCGGGAACGCGTCCGTCGGCCAGCAGGTGACCCGGCGGGGCAGCACCACCGGCACCCACAGCGGCACGGTGACCGGCCTCAACGCCACCGTCCGGTACGCCGAGGGCACCGTGCGGGGCATGATCGCCACCAACGTCTGCGCCGAGCCCGGCGACAGCGGCGGCCCGCTCTACTCCGGCAGCATCGCGCTCGGCCTGACCTCGGGTGGCAGCGGCAACTGCCGCACCGGCGGCACCACCTTCTTCCAGCCCGTCACCGAGGCGCTCAGCAAGTACGGCGTCTCCGTGTTCTGACCCGACCGACCGTGGC
>NZ_JBFAVI010000167.1:0-15642 GCF_040679695.1 Micromonospora sp. NPDC052213 | reverse complement strand
CGATGCCGAGCATCTCGGCGAGCGCGGGGTCGTCGTCGACCACCAGTACCCGGGCTCTCATGGGGTTAATGTTTCCATCCCGTTCAGTTTCGGTGCCGCCGCCGTAGGAGCCGGCGAGACCGGCTGCGGCAAGCCCGTTGCCGCCGACGGCCCGGGTGCCCTCGCCACGGGTCATCTCGGCCTCCAGGCCCTGGCCGCGGCCGTCGAGGTCGCGCAGCTGGCTCTCCAGGTAGGCCTTCAGGCGGGTGCGGTACTCGCGCTCGAACTGCTTGAGCTCCTCGATGTGCTTCTGCAGCGCGGTGCGCTTGGCGTCCAGGCCGCCCATGGCCTCCTGGTGCCGCTGGCGGGCGTCGCGCTCGAGGGCGTCGGCCTTGGAACGGGCCTCGCGGGTGACCTCCTCGGCCTTGGAACGGGCCTCGGAGAGCAGCTGGTCGGCCTCGCGACGGGCGTCCGAGACGTGGTCGTCGGCCGTCCGCTGGGCCATCATCAGCACCCGCAGCGCCTGCTGCTCGCCGTCACCGGTCACCGCCGGCCCACCGGCCGTACGGACCTGCTCCAGCTCCGCCTGCATCGCCCGGGCGGCCTGCTCGGCCGCCGCCTTGTCGCGCTGCACCCGGTCGAGCTGGGCCTTGACGTCGTTGAGCTCCGCCGCGAGACGGGCGTCGCCGCCGGGGCCGGCGGGGGCGCCGCCACGGCCGCCGCGCTCCACCTGGGCACGCAGCTCGTTGTTCTCCTCGATGAGACGGGCAAGCTCGCGCTCGACCTCGTCCAGGAAAGCGTCGACCTCCTCCTCGTCATACCCCCGCTTGCCGATCGGCGGCTTTTTGAAGGCGACGTTGTGGACGTCGGCCGGGGTCAGCGGCATCGAAACTCCTCGGGTCAGTTGCGGCCGCGAAAGCGCGTCGGTCATCAGACAAGGCTTATGATCGACCGCCTCAACACGAACTCCATCAGCACGAACAGGATAACCAGGAGCACAAGTGAGGCCAGGTCGATGCTCACGGTACCAATTCGCAACGGAGGGATCACACGCCTCAACGCGTTGAGGGGGGGATCAGTGACGCTCCACACGATTTCCAGACCCACCGATGCCCCGCGGCCCGGCTGCCAGCGCCGACCGTACTGCAGGACGGCGCTCAGGACGAACCGGGCGAGCAGGGTGATGAGGAAGATGTAGAGCACCAGATACAGCACTTGCAGCACGATCGACAACACGACAGGCGACGTCCCTCGGGTCGGGCGGGGCTAGCTCAGACTGAAGAAGCCGCCCTCGGCGATCTTGGCCTTGTCCTCCGCGGTGACCTGGACATTGGCCGGTGAGAGCAGGAACACCCGATTGGTCACGCGCTCGATCGTACCGCGCAGGCCGAACGCGAGCCCGGCGGCGAAGTCGACAAGTCGGCGCGCGTCCGCCTCGTCCATCTCGGTGAGGTTGATGATCACCGGGACGCCGTCGCGGAAGTGCTCGCCGATGGTCCGCGCCTCGCGGTAGGTGGTGGGGTGCAGCGTGGTGATCTGGTAACGCTGCTCCTCCTCGGCGACGACCGCCCGCTCACGCGGCTGCGCCTGCGGCGCCAGGGCCAGGTTGTCGCGGGTGTGGTAGGTCAGCGCCCCGGAGGTCTCGCCGGCGGTCGACCGGGTGATGGAGCGGACGCTGGACCGCTCGGCCCGCTCCGGACGGTCGCCGTCGGCGCGCTCGGCCTCGGCCGCCCGGGAGGCGACCCGCTCGGAGAGCCGGCCACGGTCGCCGAGGCGGGACCGGGGCGCCGGCGGCTCCTCGGCGTCGTCCTCCTCGTCGTCGGCGAACTCCTCCGAGTACCGGCTCTGCCGGTAGCGCGAATCGCGGTAGCCACCCTTGTCGTAGCCACCGTCGTCGTAGGCCCGCTCGTCGTCCTCTTCGACCAGACCGAGCCAGACCCCCGCCTTGCGCAGTGCACCCATCCCGCGCCCTTCCCGTCCGCCGTGCGGCACGCGCCCCCGTGCCGTGTCGCCTTGTCGCGAGTGGAACACCTTCTGCCCACCGGACCGGACCGGCAATCCCCTGGCGCGCGATTCGCGTCGCACGCCACGACCCCCGACAACGGGACGCCGCCCCTTCAAAACAACACGCATGTAATTTGCTTCTCTCGCGGTCAGGCTACCGCAGCGTGGGACGCATTCCGAGCAACGCGCTGCCCACGCGGACATGTGTCGCGCCGTACCGGATCGCGATCTCCAGGTCCCCGCTCATGCCGGCGGAGAGGGCGGTGGCTCCCGGATGGAGCGTCCGGAACCCGGCGGCCACCTCGGCCAGCCGGGCGAACGCCCGCTCCGGCTCCCAGCCCAGCGGCGCCACCGCCATCAGGCCGGTCAGCCGCAGGCCGTCCGCGCCGGCCACCGCCTCGGCCACCGGGCCGAGCCCGGCGTCCGGGTCGGCCGAGTCGGGCAGCGCCCCGCCCCGGCCGGTGGCCCCGTCGATGCTGACCTGGACCAGCACGTCGAGCGGCCGGTCCCGGCCCGCGGCCGAGGCCGCGTCCAGCGCCCGCGCCAGCCGGACGCTGTCGACGGAGTGGACCACGTCGGCGTAGCGGACCACCGACCGGGCCTTGTTGCGCTGCAACTGCCCGATGAAGTGCCACCGGGGTGTCACCCCGGCCGCGGCCACCTCGGCCGCCTTGGCGGACGCCTCCTGGTCCCGGTTCTCCCCCACGTCGGTGACGCCGAGCCCGGCCAGGGCCACCACGTCCCCGGCCGGGTAGGTCTTGGTCACCGCGATCATCGTGACCTCGGAGGTGTCCCGTCCCGCGTCGGCGCACGCCTGCGCGATCCGGGATCGTACGTCGGCCAGGCCGGCCGCGAGTTCGGCGCGCCGGTCCGGGCGCACCGTGGCTGGGCTGTCGGTCATCGGCGGGGCTCAGGAACCGTTCTTGAGGAAGTCGGGCACGTCCACGTCGTCGAAGAGCACCCGGCGCGGCGACTGGGTCGGCGCCGGCATCGTCGGTGGGGGCGTGACCGGCGTGCTGGGCTGGGTGGGCTGGTTCTGGTTGGGCTTGCGGCCCGACTCGGCGGCCTTGTACGCCGGCGCGCCGCCGTCGAAGCCCGCCGCGATGACGGTGACCCGCACCTCGTCGCCGAGGGCGTCGTCGATGACCGCGCCGAAGATGATGTTGGCGTCCGGGTGGGCCGCGTCGGTGACGAGCTGGGCCGCGTCGTTGATCTCGAACAGGCCCAGGTCCGACCCGCCGGCGATGGAGAGCAGCACGCCGCGGGCGCCGTCCATGCTCTGCTCCAGCAGCGGGCTGGAGATGGCCGCCTCGGCCGCCTCGACGGCGCGGTTCTCGCCGCGGGCGCTGCCGATGCCCATCAGCGCGCTGCCCGCGCCGCTCATCACGCTCTTGACGTCGGCGAAGTCCAGGTTGATCAGGCCCGGCGTGGTGATCAGGTCGGTGATGCCCTGGACACCGGAGAGGAGCACCTGGTCGGCGGTGCGGAACGCGTCCATCATGCTGATGTTGCGGTCGCCGAGCGCCAGCAGCCGGTCGTTGGGGATGACGATCAGCGTGTCGCACTGGTTGCGCAGCTCGTCTATCCCGGACTCGGCCTGCACCTGACGGCGCTTGCCCTCGAAGGAGAACGGCCGGGTCACCACGCCGATGGTCAGCGCGCCGAGCTTGCGCGCGATGTTCGCCACCACGGGCGCCCCGCCGGTGCCGGTGCCGCCGCCCTCGCCGCAGGTCACGAAGACCATGTCGGCGCCCTTGAGCACCTCCTCGATCTCGTCGCGGTGGTCCTCGGCGGCGTTCTTGCCGACGTCGGGGTTGGCGCCCGCGCCGAGCCCGCGGGTCAGCTCGCGGCCGACGTCGAGCTTGACGTCGGCGTCGCTCATCAGCAGCGCCTGCGCGTCGGTGTTGATCGCGATGAACTCGACGCCCTTGAGCCCAACCTCGATCATCCGGTTGACGGCGTTGACGCCGCCGCCACCGATGCCGACGACCTTGATGACCGCCAGGTAGTTGTGCGGAGGTGTCATCTCCGGTCCTTTCCCTTCGAGATTGGCATGGGCCGACCGGGTACGGCTTGGCCAGACCAGCGGTCGACGACAGCTGTCACCAGCGAGGATCAGGATTAAACCCTCACCCTCTACTAGAGGCTTACAGTTATGTCAACCACTGAACCCCTTCGGGGCAACGTAAGCGCACCCACGCCGTGAGCCAAGGACCCGCCCGGCGTGTCGCCGTGGGAGCGGGACGGGTCACGTCGCCCGGTGGGACCGAGCTGCCGGTCACCGCAGGGTCACCACGTCCGGGGCGCTCACGTCGATGGTGTCGGCCTCGCGGTCGAGCAGGGCGGTGGCGACCCGCGCCTTGTCCGCGCCCCGGGTCGCGTCCCCCCAGACCACCACCCGGTCGTCGCGCAGCCGGAGCTTGATCCGGGCCAGCCCCTCGACGGTCACGTCCACCAGCCCGGCCCGCAGCTCCGGGGTGAGCACGGCGAGCACCTCCAGGGCGGCCCGGGTCGCCCCGTCGTCCGGCCCCGGCTCGGCGAGCCGGACCACCGGCAGGCCGTCCGGCTGCCGGGGCAGGGTCCGGAACACCACGCCCGCCCCGTCGATCACCACGAACTGCTCGCCGCGCGGCACCGCCGCCACGCCCGTACGCTCGGTCACCCGGACCACCAGCGCGTCCGGCCAGTCCCGGGTGACGACCGCCCGCTCCACCGCCGGCAGTCCCCCGACCCGCCGCGCGATGGCGGCCAGGTCCGCCCCGGCCAGCGGGGCCCCGTCGGGCACCGCCGCCGCGTCGCGCACCTCCACCGCGCTGACCAGTTCCGCGCCCTCGACCCGGACCTCGCGCACCCCGAACAGGCCGGTGCCGAGCAGCGCCCAGGCGACCAGCCCGGCCAGGCCGAGGACGCCGGCCGCGATCGCCCACGGCAGCGCGGCCCGCATCCGGCGCTGCCGGGCACGGGCCATGAACCGCCGGGTCGAGGCGGGGACCGCGTCGCTGCCGGCCCGGACCAGCTGCCACCGGCGCACCGGTCCGCGCCGGCCACCGCCGTCCGCGCCGGTGGTGCGCCCGCGCGCCGGACCGGGGCTCATCCGGCCGCGGGCGCCGCGCCGTCCGGGACCGCGCCGCCGACGCCGGGAACGGTTCCGCCGATGGTCGTCGCCCCGCCGGCCTCGCCGCCGGGCGTCGTGCCCGCCGGCGCCGCCGGATCGGCGGTACGCGCCGACAGCGCGTCCAGCAGCTGGTCCCCCATCAGCGAGATCGGCGGGGCGCCCATGGTCACCACGACGTCACCGGGGCGGGCCCGCCGGGCCACCTCGGCCGGCGCCGCCTCCCACGAGTCCACGAAGACCTTCCGCTCCGCCGGCAGCGGCACGGCCTCGACCAGCGCCGCCGAACCCTCCCCCGGCTGGCGGAGCTCGCCCGGGCCGAAGACCTCCAGCAGCACCAGCTCGTCGGCGATGGCCAGCGCCTCGGCGATCTCCGTCTGGAGGTCGCGGGTGCGGTAGAGCCGGTAGGGCTGGAACACCACGATCAGCCGGCCGTCCCCGGCCACCTCGCGCAACGTCTGCAGCGCCAGCGTCATCGAGGTCGGGTGGTAGGCGTACTCGTCGTAGACCAGCACGTCGTCCGCGACGCCCTTGCGCTCGAAGCGCCGCCGCACGCCGGGGAACGCCGCGAGCGCGGCCTCCGCCGCCTCCAGCGGCAGCCCCAGCAGGTACGCGGCCAGCACCGCCGAGGCGCTGTTGAGCCCCATGTGCCGCCCCGGCACCGGCAGCCGGAACTCGCCCAGCGACCGGCCGTCGATCTCCGCCAGGTAGCGGACCCCCCGGGCCGAGGAGGCGACGCCGGTCAGCCGCAGGTCGGCGTCGGCCGCCTCGCCGTACGTGTGCACCCGCCGGCCCTCCGCGCGCAGCGTCTCGGCCAGCCGCCGCCCGCCCGGGTCGTCGGCGCAGGTGATGATGAAGCCGTCCGGGTCGGTGAGCCGGGCGAACTCGGCGAAGGCCGCCTCCAGGCTGGCCAGGTCGCCGTAGGTGTTCAGGTGGTCGGCCTCGACGTTCGTGATGATCGACACGTACGGGCGGTAGATCAGGAAGGAGCGGTCGCTCTCGTCCGCCTCGACCACGAAGTACTCGCCCGTGCCGTGGTGGGCGCCCGAGCCGACCTCGGAGATCTCCCCGCCGATCACGAAGGACGGGTCCTGCCCGGCCTGCTGGAGCACCATCGTGACCATCGAGGTGGTGGTGGTCTTGCCGTGCGTGCCGGCGACCGCCACCGTCCGGCGGCCGGTCATCGCCGCCGCGAGGGCCTCGGAGCGGTGCAGCACGCGCAGGCCGCGCCTGCGCGCCTCCACCATCTCGAGGTGGTCCTGCGGGATCGCCGAGGAGTAGACGACCGTGTCGACGCCGTCGAGGTTGGACGCCTCGTGGCTCATGTGGATGGTGCCGCCGAGCGCCCGCAGGCCGGCCAGGGACGGCCACTCCCGCAACTCGCTGCCGGAGACGGGGATGCCCCGGGTGAGGAAGAGCCGGGCCAGGCCGCTCATGCCGACCCCGCCCACCCCGATCAGGTGGATCGTGCCCAGGTCCTCCGCGGTGAGCGTGCCTGCCGGGGTGAACTGTGCGGTGTTCATGACGGGAACCTTCCGGTCGCGGCGGCGCGGGCCTCGGGGCGGACGGGCCGCGCCCTCATCGGGCCACCGCCTCGTAGACGAAGTTGAGCAGCGCCTCGTCGCCGTCGCGGCGCCCGTACGCGGCCGCGGCGGCGCCCATGGCGGCGAGCCGGTGCGGGTCGCGGATCAGCGGGATGACGGTCCGCTCGACCCAGTCGGGGGTCAGCTCGGCGTCGTCGACGAGCAGCCCGCCGCCGGCCTCCACCACGGGCAGCGCGTTGCGCTTCTGCTCCTGGTTGCTGTGCGGGTAGGGCACGTAGATGGTGGGCAGCCCGATCGCGGCCACCTCGGCGCAGGTCATCGCCCCGCCCCGGCCCAGCATCAGGTCGGCGGCGGCGTAGCCGGCCTCCATCTCGGACAGGTACGGCAGCGTCACGTACGGGACCGGCAGGTCGGTGGGGACGGGCACCGGCTCGTTGCGGGCCCCGATCACGTGCAGCACCTGCACCCCGTTGCGGGCGAGTTCCTTGGCCGCCCCGGCGACCGCGAGGTTGATCGAGCGGGCGCCCTGCGAGCCGCCGGCGACGAAGAGCACCGGCAGGTCGGGACGGAGCCCGAAGTGGGCCCGCGCCGCGTTGCGCATGGCGACCCGGTCCAGGCCGGCGATGCCCCGGCGCAGCGGCACGCCGACGACCCGGGCGTCGCGCAGCGCCTCGGCCTGGGCGGGCTGGTGCGGGAAGCCGACGGCGACGTTCTTGGTGAACTTCATGCCGAGCCGGTTGGCCACGCCCGGCGGCACGTTCACCTCGTGGATGACGATCGGCAGCTCGCGCCGCCAGGCCGCGAGGTAGGCCGGCACGGAGACGTACCCGCCGAAGCCCACCACCACGTCGGCGCGCACCTCGTCGATCACCTTGCCCGCGGCGCGGGCCGCGGTCCACATCCGGCCCGGGGTCTTGACCAGGTTCATGTTGACCGACCGGGGCAGCTGGTAGGCGGGAATCTGCCGCAGGTCGTAGCCCTGCGGTGGGATCAGCTCGTTCTCCAGGCCCTTCGGTGTGCCCAGGCAGGTGATCCGGACGCCGGGGTCGTGTCGGCGCAGGCAGTCGGCGAAGGCGAGCAGCGGGTAGATGTGCCCCCCGGTGCCACCTCCCGCGAGCACCACCGAACGCAGCGGACCCATCAACGTCTCCTCTCGTCCGCCGAGCCGCGCCGGGTCCGGGCGAGCCGGACGCCGCGCGGTGCGGCCTGGTCGTCGGGCCGCCGCTCCCGCGACCGGGGCACGGACCCTCGGGCAGCCGGGGGCGACGCCGGGCGGCGTCGCCGCCCGGGAAGCGGCGGCAACGGGGCCCAGAGTAGTCGGACCCATCGGGCCGGCGGACGGGCATGCAGCGCTCGGGCGGCGTCGGGTTCGGCGCGGGCGAAGGAGGCGAGCATCCCGATCGCGGCGAGCGTCACGACCAGGGCGCTTCCGCCGTCGGAGATGAACGGCAGCGGCAGGCCGGTGATCGGCAGCAGCCCGACCACCCCGCCGATGTTGATCACTGCCTGGCTGACCAGCCAGGTGGTCGCCGCGGCGGCGGCGAGCCGGCGGAACGGGTCCTCGACGCGCCGGGCGATGCGCAGCCCGGTGTAGGCCAGCACGGCGAACAGGCTGAGCACCACGACGCAGCCGATCACGCCCAGCTCCTCGGCGATGATCGCGAAGATGAAGTCGTTGTGCGCCTCCGGCAGCCAGCCGAACTTGAGGCTGGACTTGCCGAGCCCCACGCCGAACCAGCCGCCGTGCTCGATGGCCAGCCGCCCCTGGTAGATCTGGTAGCAGCCCGCGAGCTTGCAGTCGTCCGGGGAGGGCGGGTTGAAGAACGACATCAGCCGCGCGAAGCGGTAGTTCTCCTCGCCCCGCTCGCCGGAACCGGCGCCCAGGGAGGCGACGGCGATCAGCAGGCCGACGCCGAGCAGCCCGAGCACGGACAGCGTGCCGAAGACGCGCATCCGCACCCCGGCCGCCCAGAGCAGCCCCACCACCACGGCGAGCAGGCAGAGCATCGTGCCGAGGTCGTTGTAGCCGACCAGGACGAAGAGCAGGCCGACGACCGGGAAGAGCGGGGTGGCCAGCTCGCGCCACCAGCCCAGCGCGGCGCCCTTGCGGGCGATCACGTGGGCCCCCCAGAGCACCAGGGCGAACTTCGCCAGCTCCGAGGGCTGCACCTGGATACCGCCGACGAAGAGCCACAGCAGCCGGGCCTCGATCGGGCCGATCCGGGCGGAGTCCTGGCCGGTCAGCCGCGCGTACGCGAGCAGCAGGTTGAGCACCAGCAGCAGGCCGACGGCGGTGAACAGCAGCGGCCGGCCGAGCACCCGGTAGGTCTTCGCCGGCAGCCGCTGGCAGGCCCAGAAGGCGACGATGCCGATCACCGCGAAGATCGCCTGCTTGGTGAGCGCGGCGAAGGCGTTGCCGCCCTGGGCGTACTCGCGGACGCTGGTCGCGGAGAAGACCATCGTCAGGCCGATCAGCAGCAGCAGCCCGGCGCTGGACAGCAGCAGGTAGTAGGAGGCCAGCGGGCGGTCCAGCAGGCCGCGCAGCGCGGCCAGCCCGCCCGCGGCGTCCACCCCGCGCAGCGCCCGGCCGCCGGCCTCGTCCGGCCCGCGGGTCGCGGCGGGCGCTCCGCGCGTACGGGTGGCTCCGGGTGACCGCCGGGGCGTCGTCCCTGTCGTGCCCTCGATGCCTCTGCCCTCCCCCACGCAGACCATCATCGCGGTTTCCCGGGGTCGCCACCGGCGCAACCGGCCGGTCGGCGTGTCGGGCCTGCGCGCGGCGACGTGCGCCTCCCCCCGCCGGACACGGCGCGGGGCCCGGGCGACGCGCGCCCGGGCCCCGCGGCGGGACCGACCGGTCGGCTCAGGTCATGTTGGCGAGGAACTCGCTGTAGAAGAGGCCGAGCGCGATGGCCACGCCGATGCCGGCGATGATCCAGAACCGGACCACGATGTTGACCTCGCTCCAGCCGGCGAGCTCGAAGTGGTGCTGCAGCGGCGACATCCGGAACACCCGCTTGCCGGTGGTACGGAACGAGATGATCTGGATCACCACGGACATCGTGATGATCACGAAGAGGCCGCCGATGATCGGCAGCAGCAGGATCGTCCGGGTCGACATCGCCATGCCGGCGATCAGGCCGCCGAGGCCCAGGGCCCCGGTGTCGCCCATGAAGATCCGTGCCGGCGAGGTGTTCCACCACAGGAAGCCGACGCAGGCGCCGGCCGCCGCGCCGGCGATCAGCGCGATCTCCAGCGGGTCCCGGACCGTGTAGCAGTAGTCCTGGGTGTAGTTCGGGTCGGCGCACCAGTGCCGGTACTGCCAGAACGCGATCAGCGCGTACGCCGCCAGGACCATCACCGAGGCGCCGGTGGCCAGGCCGTCGAGGCCGTCCGTGAGGTTGACGCCGTTGGTCGCGGCCATCACCACGAAGATGAAGATGACCACCGCGCCGATCTTGGAGACGTCCAGCGCCGGAATGTCCCGGATGAAGCTCAGCGTCGTGCTGCCCACGGTCTCGGTGTTGGTCACCGCGCCCGAGGCGTCGGTCATGGTGCTCGGGAAGTAGAGCGCCACCACCCCGAAGACCGCCCCGACCAGGATCTGGCCGAGCAGCTTGCCGCGCTTGTTGAGGCCGCCGCTGTGCCGCTTGCGCACCTTGAGGAAGTCGTCGATGAAGCCGACGGCGCCGGAGAAGACCATCAGCCCCAGCAGCACCAGGGCGGTGATCGTCGGCTCGACCTGGGCGATCTGCGCGTCCGGCAGGGTGGTCAGGGCCAGGTGGCCGGCCACGTACGCGATGACCGTGGCGAGGATGAACACCACGCCGCCCATCGTCGGCGTGCCCTTCTTGCCCTGGTGCATGGCCGGGCCCTCGGCCCGGATCGGCTGGCCCGCCTTGAGCCGCGTGAAGACCTTGATCGCGATCGGGGTGCAGAAGAGCGAGATCAGGAAGGCCACCCCGACGGCGACGATGACCGCCCTCATGAGGCGATCTCCTCACCGGCGTCGGCGCGCAGCGCGTCGGCCACCTCCCATGTGCGGTACCGGGAGCCCTTCACCAGGACGACATCGCCCGGCCGTAACTCGCCCCGCAGCACCTCGACGGCCGCCGCCTGATCGGTGAGCAGCACCGACTCTCCTCCCCAGTCACCTACCGATGTCGCGCCTTCGTGGATCGGCGCGGCCGGCTCGCCCACCACGAGCAGCCGGTCGACGCCCAGCTCGGCCGCGAGCCGGCCGACCTCGGCGTGCCCGTCGCGTTCGAACGGACCGAGTTCGGCCATGTAGCCGAGCACCGCGACGGTGCGCCGCTCCCGCCCGATGCCGGCCAGCGCGCGCAGCGCGACCGCCATGGAGGCGGGGTTGGCGTTGTACGAGTCGTCGATCACGGTCACCCCGTCGGCGCGTTCGAAGACGTCCATCCGACGGGTGGAGACCAACCCCAGCGCGCCCAGCGCGATCGCCGTCTCGGCCAGCGGCATGCCCAGCTCGCGGGCCACCGCCGCGGCGGCGAGGGTGTTGGAGACCTGGTGCCGGCCGGTCAGCCCGAGCCGCACCGGCGCGGTCCCCTCCGGGGTCACCAGGGTGTACGCGGCGCGGCCCCGGTCGTCCAGCGTCACGTCCTCGGCCCGCACGTCGGCGTGCGCCGCCTCGCCGTAGCGGACCACCCGGGCGACGGTCCGCGTGGCCATCGCGTCGACCAGCGGGTCGTCGGCGTTCAGCACGGCCAGGCCGTCGGCGGGCAGCGCCTCGACCAGCTCCCCCTTGGCGAGCGCGATCGTCTCCACCGAGCCGAACTCGCCGATGTGCGCCACCCCGACGTTGAGCACCACGGAGATCCGCGGCGGCACCACGTCGCACAGGTAGCGCACGTGCCCCACCCCGCGGGCGCCCTTCTCCATCACCAGGTAGCGGGTCTCCGGCCCGGCCTGCAACGCCGTGTACGGGTGCCCCAGCTCGTTGTTGAACGAGCCGGGCGGGGCGACCGTCGGGCCGAGCCGCGCGGCGAGCTGGGCGATCAGGTCCTTGGTGGTGGTCTTGCCCGACGAGCCGGTCAGCCCGATCACGGTGAGCCCGGGCAGCCGGTCGACCACCGCGCGGGCCAGCCGGCCCATCGCCGCCAGTGCGTCGTCGACCAGCACCATCGGCACGCCGGGCACCTCGCGGGTGCCGAGCACCGCGACCGCGCCGGCCCGCACCGCGGCGGCGGCGTAGTCGTGCCCGTCCACCTTCTCGCCGGGGAAGGCCACGAAGAGCGCGCCCTGGCGCACCTTGCGGGAGTCGAACTCGACCGGGCCGGTGACCGTGGCGTCCGGGTCGGCGGCGGCGAGCCGCCCGTCGACCGCCGAGGCGACCTCGGCCAGGCTGAGCGCGATCACCGCTGACCCGCCGGGTCGGCGAACCGGGCCCGCAGCGCGTCGGCCAGCTCGGTGCGGTCGTCGAACGGGTGCACCTCGCCGCCGATCTCCTGCCCGCGTTCGTGGCCCTTGCCGAGCACCGCGACGACGTCGCCCGGCTCGGCCAGCCGGACCGCCGCGTCGATGGCGGCCCGGCGGTCGGGCACCTCCTCGACCCGGGCGGCCGTGCCGGCCCGGCGGGCGCCGGCGAGCACCTCGGCCCGGATGGCCGCCGGGTCCTCCGTGCGCGGGTTGTCGTCGGTCACCAGCACCACGTCCGCTCCCTCCGCCGCGGCGGCGCCCATCACCGGCCGCTTGCCCCGGTCGCGGTCGCCGCCGGCGCCGATGACGCAGATCAGCCGGCCGGCGCCGAACTCCCGCAGCGCGGCCAGCGCGGCGACGATCGCGTCCGCCTTGTGCGCGTAGTCGACCACGCCGCGCACCGGCCCGGGGGCGGCCACCAGCTCCAGCCGGCCGGGCACCCCGCCACAGGCGGCCACGCCGGCGGCGGCGGTCTTCGCGTCCACCCCGGCGGCGACCAGGACGGCGATGGCCAGCAGGGCGTTGGCCACGTTGTGCCGCCCCGGCAGCGCCACCCCGGCCGGCAGGGTCAGCCCGTCCGGGCCGTGCACCGTGAAGCGCTGCGCGTACCCCTCGCCGCCGACCTCGTCGGCCCACCAGGTGGCGGTCGGGTCGCCGGACGCCGAGTAGGTCACCGTCGCCGGCTTGTACAGGGGCTTCAGCGCCGGGTCGTCCTGGTTGAGCACCTCCACCGCGCAGCGCCCGTCGAACAGCTGCGCCTTCGCGGCGAAGTAGTCCGCCGAGTCGGCGTGGAAGTCCAGGTGGTCGGAGCCGAAGTTGGTGTAGCCGCCGACGGTGAACCGGACGCCCCCGACCCGCCCCATCGCCAGGGCGTGGCTGGAGACCTCCATGACCACGGCGGTGACGCCGCGCTCGCGGGCGGCGGCCAGCATCGCGTGCAGGTCGGTGGCCTCGGGCGTGGTGCGCACGCTGTCCACCACCAGGTCGCCGAGGCGGGTCTCCACGGTGCCGATCAGGCCGGTGGTGTGGCCGGCGGCGCGCAGGCCCGACTCGACCAGGTAGGCGGTGGAGGTCTTGCCGGCCGTGCCGGTCACCCCGATCACCGTCAGCCCCTCGGTCGGGTCGCCGTAGACGGCCGAGGCGAGGGCGCCCAGCACCGCGCGCGGATCGGCGACCACCAGCGCCGGCAGGCCCGCCTCGGCCGCGGCCGGAGCGCCCGCCGGGTCGGTCAGCACCGCCACCGCGCCGGCCGCCGCCGCGCCGGCGGCGAACTCCGCGCCGTGCCGGCGGGCGCCCGGCAGGGCGGCGTACAGGTCGCCGGGGCGGACCTCCTGGCTGGCGTGGGTCACCCCGGTCACCACCAGCTCGGCGCCCCCCTCCGGGGGGTCGACGGCGATCCGCGCGGCGAGGTCGCCGAGCCGGGCGCCGATCACGGTACGGGGACGAGGATTGCCGGGCACGGCGTCAGACCCTACCCGGTCGTCCGGTTCCGGCCGCACAGCCGCCCCGGTGGTTCGTCCGCACTCACCGATGATGTCCCGGCGTGACCGCTCAGCGCGGATAGACCGTGAACTTCGGGGCCTTCTCCCCGCTCGGCGGCACGCCGTAGTGACGCAGCGTGAACTGCATCATCTCCCGGAACGCCGGCGCGGCGATGTCCCCGCCGCCGCCGGCGGGCGTGTGCGCGAAGACCGCGATCACGTAGCGGGGGTTCTCGGCCGGGGCCATGCCGATGAACGAGGCCACCTCGCCGGGCTGCTTGCGCCCGTCGACCAGCCGCCAGCCGGTGCCGGTCTTGCCGGCGACCCGCCACTCCGGGATGGCGGCGGCCCGGCCGGTGCCGTCCTCGACGGTGGTCACCGCCTCCAGGATGGTGCGCAGGGCGGCGGCGTTCTCCGGGCTGAGCACCGACCGGGTGACCGGGCGCTCGGTCGGGGTGGACTTCCCGTCCGGCCCGATGACCGCCTTGACCAGGCGCGGCTGGACGTACGTGCCGTTGTTGGCGATCGTCGCGTAGACGGCGGCCATCTGCAGCGGCGTGGCGTCGACGCTGTGCCCGATCGGCACCGACCCGGTCGACGACCCGCTCCACTCGTCGGCCGGCAGCAGTCGCCCGCTGGCCTCGCCGGGCATGCCGACCCCGGTCGGCTCGCCGAGACCGAACCGCTTCTGGTAGTCGATCAGGCGTTCCGGGCCGAGCTTGTCGGCGATCTGGATGGTGCCGACGTTCGACGAGTACGCCATCATGCCGGGCAGGCTCATCCGGCGGCCGCCGGCCGGGTGGGTGTCGGCGAACCAGGTGTCGCCCTTGCGGATCGCGTTGGGGATCGGCAGCGTCGTGTCCGGCGTGACGACCCGCTCCTGGAGCGCGGCGCCGAAGGTGATCGCCTTGTGCACCGAGCCGGGGTCGACCACGAAGCTGGTGGCCGCGTCCTCGCGGTCGGCCGGATCGCTCGGTAAGGGCTTCGCCGCGTTGTAGGTGGGGTGGCTGGCCTGGGCCAGCACCTCGCCGGAGGGGATCTCGAGCACCACGGCCGCGCCGGTGCTGCCCTTGCTCTTGGCCATGTGCCGGGCCAGTATCCGCTGTGTCATGAACTGGAGGTCGCGGTTGACGGTGAGCTGCAGGGAGCTGCCCGGCTTGGCCTTCGTCGTCTCGCTGTAGCCGCCGGGGATCGGGGCGGCCAGGTCGCCGAGGCCGACCTCGTAGACCCGCTTGCCGTCCTCGCCGCGCAGCAGGTCGTCGTAGCGGGCCTCCAGCCCCTCCAGCCCGACCATGTCCTCGCTGGTGAAGCCGAGCAGGTTGGCGGCGAGGTCGCCGCCGGGCACCTCGCGGCGCTCGTCTCGGTGGGTGCCGATGCCGGGCAGCTCCAGCGCGGTGATCTGCCGGGCCCGGTCGATGTCCACCCCCCGGGCCAGGTACTCGAACTCGGAGTCGGCGCCGTTGATCCGCTTGCGCGGCTTCATCTTCTCGGCCAGCTCGGAGGCCGGAATGCCGAGCAGCGGGGAGAGCGCCTTCGCGGTGCCCGGGATGTCCTTGACCCGGGTCGGGTCGGCGTAGACGTACCGCGCCTCGACGCTGTGCGCCAGCGGGGCGCCGTCCCGGTCGTAGATCGCCCCCCGCGCCGCCGGCAGGGTGACGGTACGCAGCCGGTCGGCCACGCCGCCGCCCGCGTACGCCGGGGTGTCCACGGCCTGGAGGACGACCAACCGGATGCCGATGACGGCGAACAACGCCAGGGTCAGCACGGTGCCCAGCCGCAGCCGGCGGCGGGGGTCGGCCAGCCGCGGCGGCTTCGGCGGCTTGCGCGACGGTCGCCGGGCGGCCGGGCGGTCCGGCCGGCGCGGCGCGCGGCGGGGTGCCGGCGGCTCGTCGTCGTGGCGCGGGCGTACACCCCGCGGGGCCGCACCGTCCGGGAGCAGCGCGCCGGCGCCCGGGGCGAGCGCGACGACGCCGCCGGCCGCGCCGAGCAGCGCCGGACCCCGCGCAGCACCCGGTCCGGGGACGCGTTCCGCCCGGCCCACCAGGTACTCGAGGGGGGGGGGGGGGGCGCCGGCCGGACCGGC
>NZ_JBFAVI010000166.1:0-15729 GCF_040679695.1 Micromonospora sp. NPDC052213 | reverse complement strand
CCCGCCCGCGCCGGCCCCGCCCGCCCGGCGGGCCGCGACCCGGGCCGCCCCCGGTTCCGTCGGGCCCCGCGCCGCCCCCCCCCGGGCACGGGGGCGCAGCGTCCGAACCGCGGCGTACCCGGCGCCGAGCAGCGCCAGCGCTGGTACGACCCACAGCAGCAGCCCGGGACCGCGCACCGGCGGATCGGCCAGCACCTCCTCGCCGTAGCGCTGCACGAACCAGCGTCGGATGTCGTCCGGGTCGCGGCCCTGCGCGAGCTGGTCGGCCACCACCTGCCGCATGGCGGCGGCGATCGGGGAACGCGAGTCGGCCACCGACTCGCCCTGGCAGGACGGGCAGCGCAACCCGACGGCGACCGACCGGACCGGGTCCTGCCGTGGTGCGGGCTGGCCCGCACGAACCATTCCGAGGACCGCCGCGGCCAGCAGGACGGCCAGCACGGCGCCGCCGAGGGCGTGACGCCGCCTCATCCGGCCAGCAGCGGACCGAGCCGCTGTTCCAGCCACTGCCGGGTGACCACACCCTGGCGCCGGTCCACGACCCGCCCGTCCCGGTCCACCAGGAAGGTCTCCGGCACGCCCCGGACCCCCCAGCCGATCGCCAGCGTGCCGTCGGGATCCGGCACCACCGTCATCGCTTCCGCGCCGGTCTCGCGCAGCAGCGCCCGTACCGCGTCGGGCCCGTCGCGCAGGTTGATGCCGACGATCCGCAACCCGGCGGGCTGGCCCCGCCGGCCGGCCTCCGCCAGCAGCGGCAGCTCGTCGCGGCAGGGCCCGCACCAGGACGCGAACACGTTCACCAGCACCGGATGCCCCCGCACGTCGGCAAGGTTGAACCGGCCCCCGTCCAGGGTCGGGCCGGCGATCGGCGGCGCGAGGTCCCCCGTCGAGGCGCCGACCGGCGTAGACCGGTCCGGCGTGCCGAGGCCGGCGCCGACGGCGGCGGTGACCACCAGCACCAGCGCCGGCCACAGCCGCCTGCGGAGCACGCTCACACCCGCACCTCCGGCCGCGTGACAGCCGCCGCGGTCGGGACGGCGGCCCCGGGCGCAGGGCGGCGCCGCACCGCCGCCGGCACCGCGAGCAGCCCACCGGCCGCCGTCAGCCCGCCACCGACCCACAGCAGAGCCACCAGCGGGTTCACCGCGAGCCGTACGGTCGCGCTGCCGCCGTCCGCGCCGGCGGCGATCAGCGTGACGTAGACGTCCCGGACCATTCCGGTGCGGATCTGCGGAACGGTGACGGCGGTGTCGTGGGCGGGGAAGTAGCGCAGGGCCGGGGCCAGTGTCCCGCCGTCGTGCTCGAGTCGGGCGGTCACCGCCATCCGATCCGTGTCGCCCGTTCGACGCACCTCCAGCAGCCGCACCTGGACCCCGCCGACGCGCAGGGCCTCGCCCACCCGGATCTCCCGCTCGGTGCTGCTGCCGTACGCCGACGAGCCGGCGACCCCGACGGCGACCAGCGCGATCCCGGCGTGCGCCAGCAGTCCGCCGAGCCTCGCAGCGCTCAGCCGGGGGGCGGCCGTCACGATGCGGGCGGCCTGCCCCGCCACGCCGGCGAGGACGAACGCCGCGGCCCCGAACGCGGCGAGGGCGGGCGCACCGGGGCGGCCGGCCCAGCCCAGCACGGCCACGACGGCCAGCGCGACGCCGAACGGCACGCCCAGCCGGCGCGGCCCGCCCGCCCGCCGGGCCGACACCACCGCGGGCACCACGCCCATCACCAGGAGCACCACGACGGCCAGCGGCACCGCGGTCCGCTGGTAGTAGCGGGGGCCGACGGCCGTCCGGATCCCACCGAGCGACTCGGACAGCAGCGGGAAGATCGTGCCGACCAGCACCATCGCCGCGATGGTGAGCAGCAGGACCCCGTTGACCAGAACGGCCGCGCCCCGCGATAGCACCGGCGTGCGGCTCCGCGGGACCGCGCCTGGGCCCCGCCATCCCACCAGCACGGTCGACACCGCGACGGCGAGCACGATGAAGCCCAGCAGCATCGGTCCGAGCGGCGACTCGGTGAACGCGTGCACGCTGGCCACCGCGCCGGAGCGGGTGAGGAACGTGCCGAGCAGCACCAGCAGGAAGCTCGCGCAGGCCAGTACGACGTTCCAACCCGCCCGCGCCCGCGCGCCGCCGAGCGCCGTGTGCAGCAGCGCGGTGGCGGTCAGCCAGGGCAACAGGGAGGCGTTCTCCACCGGATCCCAGGCCCAGTATCCGCCCCAGCCCAGCACCGCGTAGGACCACCAGGCGCCGAGCCCGATCCCGGCGGTGAGCGCCGACCAGGCGACCAGGGCCCAGGGCCGGGCGGCGCGCAGCCAGTGGTGCCCGTCCCGGCCGGCGAGCAGTCCGGCGAGCGCGAACGCGAACGGCACGACCAGGCCGATGTAGCCCACGTAGAGCAGGGGCGGGTGCACTCCCATCGCGGGATGCTGCTGCAGCAGTGGGTTGGGTCCGGGACCGTCGAGCGGCACCGGCCGCACGTCCCGGAACGGGTTCGCCGCGAAGTAGGTCAGCGCGAAGAAGAACATGCCGACCGCGCTGACCACGAGCATGGCGTACGCGTGCAGCCGGGCCGGGTACCGCGCCGCCCGGGTTGCCAGCAGCGCGGCGATCGCGCAGTGGATGACCAGCCACAGCAGCAGCGAGCCGTCCAGCGCCGACCAGAGGCTGGTGACGGTGTAGTAGACCGGCACGTCCCGTCCACCGTTCTCGGCCACGAACCGGACGCTGAAGTCGTGGCGCAGCAGGGCGTACTCCAGCACGGCGCCGCCGAGGACGGCGGCCAGGAAACTGGCGACGGTCGCGGCGCGCGCCACCCTGACCGGCCCGCCGGACAGCCCGGCGCGCAGCCAGAGCAGGGCGGCGAGGGTGGCCGTGACCAGGCCGGCGGCGAGGCTCGCGGTGCCGAACTCACCGGCCATCCGCCGGCCCTCCCGGGGTTGTCGGAGGCCGGTACTCGTTGCCGTGCCGAACGACGACCTGATCCGCGTCGAAGACCCCGTCGGCGGAGAAGCGGCCTTCGACGACGGCCGCCTCGCCCTCCCGGAAGGTCTCCGGCGGCACACCGCGCTGCCGCACGGCGATCTCGTGGCCGTCCTCCGCGAGCCGGAACTCCGTCCGATCGGAGGCGCGGCGGAGCGAGCCGGGCACCACCTGGCCGCTCACCCGCAGCCGTTCCTGACGGACCTCCGGATCCCGGGACACCTCCGCCGGGGTGCGGTAGTAGGTGAGAGTGCCCTGCATGGCGGCGGCCGCCAGCAGGGCACCGGCGGAAAGGCCGACCAAGCCGACTGCGATCCGGCCGATGCGGCGGGTCATCCCGTCCGGACCGGCGTCCGGGCCGCGGTCGCCTGCCGCACCGCAGGGGCGGACCGGCGTTCCAGGGCTGCCAGCCGGCGCAGCAGGACGCAGAGGGCGGCGGCCGTCGCGGCGGCGACCGCGAGCAGCAGAGCCGTCCCCATCCGGGGGTCGATCGGGGGGCGCTGCGGCGCCAGCACCGTCGCCTGCTGGTGCAGGGAGCGCCACCAGACGACCGAGAAGTGCACCACCGGTACCAGCAGGAACCCGGCAACGCCGACGGCGGCCACCGAGCGGGCGACCCGATGGTCGGCGCTGTCCGCCGCGGCGTGCCGCTCGCTGAGCAGGCGGCGCAACGCCAGGTAGCCGGCGTACACCACCAGCAGCAGGGCGCTGCTCACCAGCCGCGGATCCCAGGCCCACCACGTGCCCCACACGAGATGGCCCCAGACGGCGCCGGTGGCGATCGTGACGGCGGTCAGCACGACGCCGATCTCGGCCGCCGACCGGGCCAGCCGGTCGAACCGCAGATCCCGGTTGAGCAACAGGTATGCGCCGCTGCCGAGCAGGACGACCGCGAAGGCGGCGTACGCCACCCACGCGGCCGGGACGTGCAGGTACATCAGCCGCTGCGCCTGCCCCTGGAGCTGGTCCGCAGGCGCCACCAACCCGCCTGTCACTGTCGCCGCGGCGGCCAGCCCGCCGGCGATCCAGGCCAGGGTGCGGCGGCCGGCGGCGGCCCGTGGGGTATCCGCGACGAGATCGAGGACCCGCTGGTGCATGATCTCCCTGTCCGCGCCCCGAACCGGGCGCTTCCGCTGGCTATCGCTCGAACAGGAGGCTAGCGACCCAAAGAAGGCGATAGACGGCTTTTGGCATAATTGCGGTCCAAAGCGGTTCGTGCCGCTACCGTCCCTGGCGGTGGACAGGTCAGCGGCGTCGACGGCCGGTGGGACCGCGCGGCGGTCACACCGTCGCACCGTCATGGCGCTCGGCACCCTGGCGGCGCTGTTCGCCCTGACCTCCTGTGCCACGGACGCGCCGTCGACGCTCGATACCGCGGGGACCGGCGCCGCGCGCGTCGAGCGGACCTGGTGGCTGCTGTTCTGGATAGCCCTGGCGGTCTTCGTCGAGGTGATGGCGCTGCTGGCCTGGGCGCTGCTGTTCCGCCGCGCACCGACGACCCGGGTCCGGCACGGCCAGCCACTGCGCTTCGTGGCCGTCGCCGGCGCCGGCGTTCCGCTGCTCATCCTGGTCGCGGTCTACGGCGTCGGGCTGCGGGACCTGGCGATGCTCGGCGCCGGCCCGGAGCCGCAGGCGCCGACCATCGAGGTCACCGGCCACAAATGGTGGTGGGAGGTGCGGGTGCCGGGGATCGACGGGGCGACCGCCAACGAGCTCCACATCCCGGTGGGGGAGCGGGTCCGGGTGCGGCTGCGGACCGCGGACGTGCTGCACAGCTTCTGGGTGCCGCAGCTGATGCCCAAGACCGACCTGATCGCCGGCGAGACCCGTGAGACGTGGCTGCAGGCCGAGCGGGCGGGCACCTACCGTGGCCAGTGCGCCGAGTACTGCGGCACCCAGCACGCGCACATGGCGTTCCTGGTGGTGGCTGAGCCCCGCCCCCAGTTCGACGCCTGGCTGGCCCGACTTGGCTCGGCGGCCCGGCAACCGCGCACCGACGCCGAACAGCGCGGGCGGCAGGCGTTCGTCCAGGGCACCTGCGCCGGCTGCCACGCCATCCGCGGCACCGGCGCCGCCGGCCGCGCCGGTCCCGACCTGTCCGACGTCGGTTCCCGCTGGAGCATCGGCGCCGGCGCGGTGCCGAACGACGCCGGCCACCTCGGCGGCTGGATCGCCAACCCGCAGACCGTCAAACCTGGCAGCTACATGCCGCCGCAACCGATCGACGCCGCGCGGTTGCCGGACCTCATCGCGTACCTGCAGTCGCTGAAGTGACCACACGGGGGAGGTGACGACATGTCGACCGCTGCCGCGCCGCCGACCGGCGCGACCCGCGAGGACCTGGCACGGCTGCAACAACACTGGGACGAGCGGCCATCCCTGGTCGCCTGGTTCGGCACCGTCGACCACAAGAGGATCGGGCGGCGCTACCTGGTCACCGCCGGACTGTTCTTCGCCCTCGCCGGCATCAGCGCGCTGGCCATGCGCACCCAACTGGCCCGCCCCGAATCCACCCTGCTCAGCCCGGACGAGTACAACCAGCTGTTCACCATGCACGGCACGGCGATGATCTTCCTGTTCGCCACCCCGATGCTCTTCGGCTTCGGCAACTACCTGGTCCCGCTCATGATCGGTTCGCGGGACATGGCGTTTCCGAAGCTGAACGCGCTCGGCTACTGGATCTTCCTCTTCGCCGGGCTGTACATGTGGGCCAGTCTGCCCTTCGGCGCGGCCCCGAACGCCGGCTGGTTCGCGTACGTGCCGTTGGCCGGTGAGCAGAGCATGCCCGGGATGAACATCGACGTCTACACCCTCGGGCTGCTGTTCCTCGGCATCGCCACCACCGCCGGCTCGATCAACTTCATCGTCACCGCGCTGAAGCTGCGCGCCCCCGGCATGTCGCTCGACCGGGTGCCGCTGTTCGTCTGGGCGATCGTCGCCACCGCGTTCATGGTGATCTTCGCGTTGCCCGCGTTGAACCTGGACAACGCGATGCTGTTCCTCGACCGCCGCTTCGGCACCCACTTCTTCGATCCGGAGGCCGGCGGCAACGTGCTGCTCTGGCAGCACCTGTTCTGGATCTTCGGCCATCCGGACGTCTACATCATCGTGCTGCCGGCACTGGGCATCGTCTCGGCGGTGCTGCCGGCCTTCACCCGCCGGGGCGTGGTCGGCTACGCGCTGATCGTGCTCTCCATCGTGTCCATCGCGATCATCTCCTTCGGCGTGTGGGTGCACCACATGTTCGCCACCGGGCTGCCGCAGCTGTCCTACAGCTTCTTCAGCGCGGCCAGCACGGTCATCACCATCCCGTCGGGCATCCAGATCTTCGCCTGGCTGGCCACCATGCTGCTCGGCCGGCTGGTCCTCCGGGTGCCGATGTTGTTCGTGATCGGATTCCTGGTGACCTTCGTGGTCGGCGGCTTCACCGGCACCATGTTCGCGATCACCGCCTTCGACCAGCAGATCACCGACTCGTACTTCGTCGTGGCGCACTTCCACTACGTGCTCGTCGGCGGCGCGCTGTTCCCGATCCTCGCCGGCATCTACTACTGGCTGCCGAAGATCACCGGCAGGATGTACCACGAGCGGCTCGGCCGGTGGGCCTTCGGGCTGGTGTTCACCGGCATGCAGGTCACGTTCTTCCCGATGCACCTCTACGGCCTGTGGGGCATGCCCCGACGCGTCTACACCTATCCCGGAGAACTGGGCTGGGAGCGGTGGAACCTGGTCAGCACAGCCGGGGCGTACCTCCTCGCGGTCGGGCTGCTGCTCGTACTGATCGGGGTCGGGCACGCGATCCGACGCGGCCGGCCCGCCCCGGCCGATCCGTGGGGCGGGGACAGCCTGGAGTGGGCGACCCCATCACCACCGCAGCCCTACAACTTCCCGGTGTTGCCGCGGGTGCACAGCCTGCACCCCGCCTGGGATGCCCGGAGCATGGAGTCGATGGGCGCGGGCACCACGGCTG
Source organism: Micromonospora sp. NPDC052213 (assembly GCF_040679695.1). Taxonomy (NCBI): domain Bacteria; kingdom Bacillati; phylum Actinomycetota; class Actinomycetes; order Micromonosporales; family Micromonosporaceae; genus Micromonospora; species Micromonospora sp. NPDC052213. Next base: position 8,778 of record NZ_JBFAVI010000166.1, on the reverse strand, counting down.
ACCGGATCCTCGCCGACGGCCGGACGACGCTGATCACCAGCGAACTGGACGGCCGGCGCGAACGCGCGGTCCAGATGCCCGAGGCATCCCTGCAGCCGCTCCTGGTCGCCGTGGAACTGCTCGTCTTCTTCACCGCGATGTTGTTCGCCTGGTACCCGGTCGCCGCCGCCGCCGCGCTGGCCGTCGCCGCGACGCTGGCCGTCTGGCTCTGGCCGCCGCGCCGGCCAGAGGCGGAGCCGGGGGTGACCGGATGAGAGCCGCCCGAGGCCGCATCGCGGCGGCCACCGGCGCCGAGGCGCTGACCACGGAACTGCCGGTCGGCCGCTCGATCGGCTGGTGGGGAATGGTCATGTTCGTCGCCACCGAGGCGACCGTGTTCGCCTACCTGCTCGGCAGCTACTTCTACCTGCGCTTCCAGCACGGGTCGCCGTGGCCCCCCGACGGAATCGCCGAGCCGGCGCTGCTGCGCCCGCTGGTGATGACCGCGGTGCTGCTGCCCAGCAGCCTGCCCCTGATCTGGGCGGAACGCGGCATCCGCGCCGGGCAGCGCCGGCGGCTGAACATCGGCGTCGCCGCCACCCTGCTCCTCGGGCTGACGTTCCTGGCCCTGCAGGCCACCGAGTACGCCGAACTGCTGCGCGAGTTCACCATGACCACCAACGTCTACGGCTCGCTGTTCTACGTCATCACCGGGTTCCACGGCCTGCACGTGCTGGTCGGGCTGACCATGCTGAGCCGGCTGCTCGCCGCCTCGCTGCGCGGCGGCAGCCTTGGGGGTCACCGCCACGACCGGGTCCGCAACACGGCCATCTACTGGCACTTCGTCGACGCGGTGTGGGCCGCCATCCTGTTCACCGTCTACCTCTCGCCGTGGCTGTGATGAGCGTCCAGCCCGGCCAGCGGGCCCGCCTCGCCGGTGGGCTGCTGCTCTGGTACGGGGTCCTCGGCGGCGCGCTCGCCTGGGCCGTACACCTGATCGTCGCCTGGGGCGTCGACGAACTCACCTGCGCCACCGGCTCCACGCACGTCGGCGCCGTGCCGCTGCGCCTGGTCGTCACCCTGGCGGTGGTGCTGCCGGCCCTGGCCACCGTGGGATCGCTGCTCGCCGCCGGGCTGGCCTGGCGGCGCATCCGCCAGGACGGCGAGGACCGGTCCGTCTCCCGCACCAGGATGCTCGCCGTCGTGGGAATCTGGCTGAACCTGCTCTTCCTGACCATCATCGTCCTGGGCGGGGCCGCCCTGCTGGTGCTGGCGCCATGTTAGTGATGACCGCGACCGGCGGCGTGCCGCAGGAGGCGTCCGTCGTGGCCGGGCTGCTCGACATCCTGCTCGTGCTGACGCTGGCCCTGCTGGCCGCCGGCTACGGCCGCGGCGTGCACGAGCTCTGGGCGCGCCGCGGCGCGGGACGCGTCCTGCCAGGCTGGCGGGTGGCCACCTTCGGCCTCGGCGTGCTGGTCGCGCTCGCCGCGCAGGGCCCTCCGCTGACCGACCTGGCCGGGCGGTCGTTGACCGGGCACATGATCCAGCACATGGCCCTGCTGCTGGTCGCCGGGCCGCTGCTCGCCGCAGGCGCCGCCGGGCTGCCGTTGACCCTCGCCTGCCCGCAGCCGCTCCGGCAACGACTGGCCCGGCTCCGGGCCGCCCCCACCGCCCGGTGGCTGCGCCGGCCGGTGACCACGGCTGCGCTGGCCGGTGGGGTGCAGACGCTGGTGCTGTGGGTCTGGCACCTGCCCGGGCCCTACGTCGCCGCCCTGCAGCAGCCGCTCGTGCACGCCGTCGAGCATCTCTGCTTCGTCACCGCTGCCTGGCTGCTGTGGGCGCCGGTGCTCGGCGCGCCGCAGCACCGCCTGCCCGCCCCGATCGCGGTGCTGCTCCTGATCGCCACGATGCTGCCGGCCTCGGCGCTGGGCGCGGTGCTCACCTTCGCGCCGCGACCGGTCTACCCGGCCGAGGCGCTCGGCCCCAACCCGCTCACCGACCAACAGGTGGCGGGCCTGCTGATGTGGGCGCCGATGGACGTGGTCGTGCTGGTCGCGACGCTGACCATCTTCCTGCGCTGGCTGCTGCGCCTGCACCGGCAGAGCCCGGACCGGGTGACCCCGCCGGAACCGAGCGGCCCGGTCGTCACCACGCATACCGGAGCGGGGACGCGATGACGCGAAGAATCCGGTCGCTGTGGCCGGTCCTGCTGGTGTTGCCGGTCGTGCTCGTCGCGCCCGGCTGCGCCAGCACCGCCCCGCCGCCACCGCCGGAGGTCCGCGTCGGCTTCCCCGAGCGCGGCGCACAGCTCATCGTCGAGCACGGCTGCGGCTCCTGCCACGTGATCCCGGGCATCGACCGGGCGAACGGGCTGGTCGGCCCGCCCCTGACCCGCTTCGGCGCCCGCTCCTACATCGCCGGCGCGTTGCCGAACAACGCCGACAACCTGCGGCGCTGGATCGCCGACCCGCAGGCGGTCGAGCCCGGCACCGCAATGCCGGACCTGGGCATCGACCCGATCGACGCGCAGGACATCGCCGCCTACCTGTACACCCTGGACTGAGACCGTGGACCAACGAGCAACGATCACCGCCGGACGGGGCCGCAGGGCGCGGCTGCATCCCCGGCGGGCCCTCGCCGTCGGTACGGTGCTGGCGCTCGCCGCCGGACCCGGCGTCGCGGCGCAGCCCGACCCCCGACCGGCCACGTCCGCACCGGCCACGCCAGCACCGGCCACGTCGGCACCGGCCACGTCCGCACCGGCCACGTCGGTACCGGCCGACCGCGGCGCCGAGCTCTACCGACAGCACTGCGCCAGCTGCCACGGCCCGCAGGGCCAGGGCGCCCAGCGGGGACCCTCCCTGATCGGTGTCGGGCCCGCCTCGGTCGACTTCCAGGTCTCCACCGGCCGGATGCCGCTCTCGACCGAGCAGCAGCAGCCCCGGCGTGCCGAGCCGGTGTTCTCGGCCGGCGAGATAGCGGCGCTGGTCGGCCACGTCGGCGCCTTCGGCGGCGGCCCGCAGATCCCGCAGGTCGCACCCGGCAGCGTCACCAACGGCCGGGACATCTTCGCCGCCACCTGCGCACCCTGCCACGGCGCGACCGGAGCGGGCGCGTACCTGACCGACGGATCGATCGCCCCACCCCTGTACGACGCGACCGCGGTGCAGGTGGCCGAGGCGGTACGGGTCGGTCCCGGTCTGATGCCGGTCTTTCCCAGCCAGGTCCTCACCGACCAGCAGGTCAACGACGTGGTCACCTACGTGCGGAGGTTGCAGAGCGACCGGCTGGACCGGGGCGGGAACCCGTTGGGCCGGTTGGGCCCCCTGGCTGAGGGACTCGTGGCGTGGATCGTCGTGCTGGGACTGCTCGTCGCGGCAGCGCGCTGGCTGGGCGGGAGGGCTGGCGAGTGAGCGACAGCGGTGCACCGCCGCCCGACCGGGGTGTGGCCCGCCGCATCGTCGCGGCCTTCCTGGTCAGCGCCGCCGGAGCGGTCGGCTTCGCGGTGACCTACGTCCTCGGCGGCCAGACGCAGTGGGAGGGCGTCTCGCTCGCGGTGGCCTTCGCCGGTCTGGCCGTGGGGCTCGCGGTCTGGGGGCGGCGGCTCGTGCCGTCCGGCGGCTACGTCGAGGAGCACGCCGGGTTCACCCCACCGCCGCGCACGCAGGCGCTGGCGGCGGCGGAGCTCACGGCCGAGGACAGCCCGCTGCGCCGCCGTGGCCCGCTCGCCGCGCTCGGGCTGGCGCTGGCCGCCCTCGGCGTCACCGCGCTCTTCCCGCTGCGCTCCCTGCTGCCGTTCGACCGCGCCCGCCCGGTGACGGCACGGAAGGACACGCCCTGGGGGTCCGGTGTGCGGCTGGTGACCCGCGAGGGGCGACTGTTGCGCCCCGAGGACGTGCCGGCGGACACGATGGTCGCGGTCTTCCCGGAAGGCGACGTCGACACCGGTGACGGGCCCGCCTTCGCGGTCCGCCTCGACCCGCGACGCTTCACCCGGCCACCGGCCGGCGGTCACCTCGACGGCTTGGTCGTCTACTCGCTGCTGTGCACGCACGCCGGCTGCCCGGTCCGCCTCTACCTGGCAGGTACCGGGCAACTGCTCTGCCCCTGCCACCAGTCCTCGTTCGACCTGCTCGCCGCGGCCCGTCCGGTGTCCGGCCCGGCCGCCCGAGCGCTGCCCGGGTTGCCGATCGAGGTCGGTCCGGACGGCCACCTGCGCGCCACCGGTGACTTCACCGCCCCACCCGGCGCCGGCTTCTGGGGCCGGCCGTGATCGTCGACCGGTTCGCCCGCGCCCTCGACGACCGGCTGCGGCTGTCTCCCGTCGCCCGCAAAGCCCTGGCCAAGGTGTTCCCCGACCACTGGTCGTTCATGCTGGGCGAGATCGCGCTCTACTCGTTCGTCGCGCTGATCCTCACCGGCGTCTACCTGACCCTCTTCTTCGACCCCAGCGCCGCCGACCGCGTCTATCAGGGCAGCTACGCGCCGCTGGATGGCGTCCCCACCTCCGCCGCGTACGCCTCGACGGTGCGGTTGAGCTGGGACGTGTCTGCCGGGTTGCTGATCCGGCAGACACACCACTGGGCGGCGCTGGTCTTCGTCGCCGCGATCGTGGTGCACCTGAGCCGGATCTTCTTCACCGGGGCGTACCGCAGGCCGCGCGAGATCAACTGGCTGATCGGCGTCACCATGCTGGCCCTGGCCCTGTTCAACGGCTTCACCGGCTACTCGTTGCCGGACGATCTGCTCTCCGGTATGGGCCTACGGATCCTCGTCTCGGTGACGGAGTCCGTCCCGCTGGTCGGGCCGTGGCTGGCGTTCCTGGCTCTCGGCGGCGAGTTTCCCTCCGACGAGATGATTCCCCGGATGTTCGTCAGCCACGTGCTGCTGGTCCCCGCCGTCCTCGTCGCGCTGGTGTCGATCCATCTGGCGATCATCGTGCGGCAGACGCACAGCCAGTTCCCGGGCCCGGGACGGACCGAACACAACGTCGTCGGCTCCCGGCTCTGGCCCAGCTACGCCCTGCGCTCGCTGGCCCTGTTCGCCTGGGTGCTCGCCGTGCTGTTCGCCCTCGGCGGGCTGGTGCAGATCAACCCGGTGTGGATCTACGGACCGTTCGAACCGGCCGAGGCCACGTCCCCCGCCCAACCCGACTGGTACGTCGCCTTCGGCGACGGGGCGCTGCGCCTCTTCCCGCCGTGGGAGATCCGAATCGCCGGGTACCTCGTGCCCGCCCCGTTCGTCCCCGGGGTGGTGCTGGGCGGGCTGACCTTCCTCGCCCTGTACGCCTGGCCGTTCGCCGAGCGGCTGCGCACGAAGGACCGCCAGCCGCACCAACTGCTCGACCGCCCCCGCGACCACCCCGCGCGCACCGGCGTCGGCGTAACCGCCATCACCTTCTACGGGGTGCTGACCGTCGCCGCGGGCGACGACATCATCGCCCGGCTGCTGGACGTGCCGACCCATGCCGTGCGCTCGCTGCTGCAGGTGCTGGTCCTGCTGCTGCCCGTCGCGGCCGGGCTGCTCGCGTACCTGGTGGCGCGGGCCCTGAACCGCGGCGACGCCGCCGGGATCGGCGATCTCACCCGCGCCGACCTGCGGCGGGCCGTCGGTGGGCCCCGCCGCGGCGGCGACGCGGGGGCGCACCAGCCGCCCGGGCCTGCCGCACAGGCGCCCCTGCCCGGCGAGCGGATCGAGATGTGGTCCGAGGGCGACCTGTGGCGCTGGCGCTACCGCGACGACGCCCGGGGCGTCACCATCCACGGCAACCTGTCGGGGGAGTCGGAGCAGGAGGTGGCCCGTGCGTCCCGGCTGGCGTACCCGGGGGTGGACCGCGTCGTCGTTCCCGGGCCCCCGCGGCCGGCTCCCGGCCTCCGGTCCGCGCTGCGCCGCTGGGGCGACGCCGCGCTCGGGGTGTCCCTGCTGGTGACGGCCCTGGCCCAGCGGCGGCGGGAGCGCAGACCGGACCGTCCCGGCCCGGACGGCGACCGGCCGGACGGGCGGTCGGGGCCGTCGGACTGACCGGTACGGCGATGACGGAACTGCGGGGACCGCACGGGACTTGTCTCGGTGGCGGTCAAGGCGGCTCTGCTCCACGTCACCGCGGTCGTCGGCCCGCGCACCATCATCCTGGCCACCCACGCCTCGGGCTGTGTCGAAGCCCGTCACAGCCACCCGTTGATGGCGGCGACGTGCACGGCGGCTTCGTAGCACTGGAGACGGGCGGCCGGCCGGGCGCGGCGGAAGCGCCGTCGACACCGGCCGGTGTTTACCGCGCTCGACGCCGCCCTTGCGCTGCAGGTGTGGCGGCCCGTCGTATGGCAGTGTGGAAGGCCTTAGCCAGCGGATTTGGCGATGATGCGGTCCATCTCCTCTCGACCGAAGGCCCGCAGGGTCGTGGTACGGACGTTGCCCGCCCCGCCGAGCTGCAGGAGCGCTGCGGCGGCGGTTTCGTCGTCGGGCGCCTCGACGAGGGCCACGACGTCGTACGGACCGACGGTCCAGTAGATGTTCAGGAGATTCGCCCCGAGATTCTGGGTCGCTGCGGCGAAAGCCTCGGCGCGCTTCGCGGTGTCCTTGTAGCCTCGGATCCCCTGATCGGTCCAGTTCAGCAACGCGACATACGTTGGCATCGGTCCGTCACCTCCATGAAGAGACCTCATCGTAAGGTTAATTCAGGGCATAACAGCCGGAATCCGCATCAAGTGCGCACCAGAACGAGTGCCCTCGTCGTCCGGTGGGCCGATCCTCTCCGGCAACTCTCACCTCTCTGGCGCGCCCCGCTCATCGGCCTCCCGCCGTGCAGCCGGTACATCCAGCGATGGCGACCCGACAAGTCCGACCGATATCCACGCCGCTGCACGCCCACGAACCAACCCCACCGCAACGGCCGAAATGAATCAGCCACCACGCGGATCAGATGCCCTCTTCAGTCGCTCTCGCCGCGGCGCGCCGCGTCGCGGATCACGCGAGCGGCGTCGTCGCTGGAGCAGCCGGTGGCCCGGAGCAGATCGCCGGCGGCGACGCGTACCTGTGTCACGACGGCGTTGCCGTAGGTTCCCACGTCCTCGCGGCTGGCTTGTCCTGCTGTCTCAGCGGCCTGGACGGCTCGGCGCCTGGCGGCATCGAGGGAGCGTCCGCGGGGGCAGTCCTGTTGCAGTTGCCGTATCGCGTCGGACAGGGTGTCGACGGCGTCGGGCAGTGCCGCGGGCAGCGGTTCCTGGTGGCGGATGAGGATCGCCGCTCGGCGGGCGAGGTCCCGGCTGTCGCCGATGACCCAGTACATGCAGGTGACGGCTCGGGCGTACCGTTCGAACTCCGTGCGTCGGTTCCACCGGGCCGGGGCGATGGTCACCACTTCCTGGGCGCCGCTCAGTGCCTCGCGGAGCCGCTGCACGTCCGGCTCCATCGCCTCCAGTCCGTCCAGTGCCTGTTGGGCCTGGTCGGCGTCGTGGGCGCGCATCGCCTCGGCGATCCCGCGCAGGTGGCCGTTGAGGGTGTGCACGATGGGGGCGGCGGCCCGGTTGAGCACTCTGATCGGGTTGAGGGGCAGCAACAGCGCGACCACCACGAGGCCGACCAGACTGCCGGCGACCGCGTCGACGATGCGAGGCACCTCGAGGTTTCGGTCGCTCGGGGACAACGTCGCGATCAGCACGGCCGTGCCGGCCACCTGGCTGACCAGCGTTCCGGCACCTCCGGCGATGCCCAGCGCAAACCCGACGGCCAGGCAGACCACCACGCCGGTCTGCCACGGGCCGGTGCCGATAAGGAAGATCAGACCGTCGCCGATTGCGATCCCAAGTCCCACCCCGGCCAGCAAGATGCCGGTACGTCGGGCACGCTGGCCGACAGCGGCGACGATGGTGCCGACCGCCGCGCTGGGTGCGAAGACAGGACTCGGATTGCCGAGCAGGTCATGCGCCAACCACCACGCCAGCGCCGCGGCGAGACCGGACTGCACCGCGATCACCGCGATGATCTCCATCTGACGTCGTCGCAGCCGCCGCCCTCTCTCGCCGCGCCGCCATGCGCGGGCCGCGACCCGTCGTGCGCTGGCATCGAGCGAAGCAAGCGGCATGCGGTCACGCGCTTGTGGTCGGGAGTCCGCCATGGCCGAGCCTACCCGCGGAGCCGCTGTCGAATCGGCCCGTCTGGCCGACCTGGGTGCCCCTGGCCGTCGCCTCGCCCCACGTCCGCACGGGGGTGACCAGTGCTGCGTCGGGCGGTGAGAAGTCAGGGCCCACGGGAGCGGCCACAACGCTGGAGCGATGGGCCCTGAGGGAGGCCACGGAAATGCCACACCCTTTCGACGGCGTGGCATGCCGGGCCCACCGTACGGCGAGGCATCGTACGGTGCGGGCGTGACGAAGTGCGGTGCCCGGCCGCAGGCCGCTGCTGACGCCGAGTACCGGCGGCGCGGAGCCAGCCGCGGCGAGCTACCCGGACGCCCGGCTCCACCGGAGCCATCGACATCCCCCCCATTTCCGGCAAGCCGTCGCACAAGCCGCGCTGTCTGGGGCATTGACGGCTATGCCGTCAGATCAAAGTTGCGCTGTCCCGCGACGGTGACGACCGCGACGAGCAGCCCGCGATTGACGGTGGAGCTCACGGCGCACTGTTAGGCAGCGTTGCGGTCGGGTGGTAGCCAGCTCGGATGGCGACAGGCACAGGGGTGGCCCAACGATCAGGCGCCGGTCCGAGGCCTAGGGCCTGTCCTGTCGATCATGGAAGCCAGATGATGGCGGCGATGAGAACGAGGCTGGCGCGGTAGAGAGATGCCCGTTTGGCGTAGCGGGT
>NZ_JBFAVI010000165.1:0-15920 GCF_040679695.1 Micromonospora sp. NPDC052213 | reverse complement strand
GGTGCCGGTGGAGACCACCGGCACCCCGCGCGACCTCGGGACGTCACGCCCGGGACTTGTCCTGCTTCCAGGACAGCGGGCCCGGCAGGTCGACCCGGTGCGCCCTGGCCCGGGAGTTCCAGGACCAGCGGCCGATCTTGATGCTCCAGGACGAGAAGCCGTTCTCGGTGAAGTTCAGGATGATCGGGCCGTACTTCTTGCGCTTGCGGAACATCAGACCCATCGCGGGCTCCCTTCGATTCCCTTCCCTGCCCTGACGGAACCGAACATGCCCGGAGCGCCGATTTCCGAAACCCGTCCCGGTCTGTGGTGGACGGTGTCCGCAGCGCCGGCAATCCCTATCCATCAGATGGGTGTTACGGGTCGGTGAACCCTGGTGCGGATAGGGAGATGACGAATGCGGCGACCCGATCTCATCTTCTGGAAGGACGTTGACCGGCCGGTACGCCCGCCGGCACCATGAGGTCATGTCGCGGCGGGACGAGCTTCTCCTCACCGCTCGCGTGCACGTCGACCTGGTCCGGCACGCGAGCGCGCTCTGTTGAGCTGACCGGCACCACCCCGGCCCGGCTCCGTCGCCGCACCTTCGCCCGCCCGTCCGCTCGACGCGGAGCGGCCGTGGCCTCCCTGCCCCTCGTCGGGCTTCCTCCACCGCACCGTGGACAGATCAGGAGACTCCCATGGACTCACCCCGTCGTACCCGTCCGCGTGCCCTCGCCGCGGCCCCCGTCACCGCCGTGGGCCGTGTGGCGGCATGAGCACCGACAAGATCTTCTTCGACCGGGTGACGAAGACCTTCCCGGCCCGCGCCGGCCGGCGTACGTCCCCCGGCGCGGTCACCGCCCTGGACGAGGTCACCCTCGGCGTACGCCCCGGCGAGTTCCTCGTCGTCGTCGGGCCCGGCGGCTGCGGCAAGTCCACCCTGCTCGACCTGCTCGGCGGGCTGTCCCGGCCCACCGGCGGGCAGGTGCTGGTCGACGGCCGGCCGGTCACCGGACCCGGCCTGGACCGCGGGACCGTCGTCCCGCAGTACGCGCTGCTGCCCTGGCGCACCGCCGCCGGCAACGTCGCGTTCGGACTGGAGGCCAAGGGCGTGCCCCGGGCCGAACGCGCCGACCTGGTCGCGCATCACCTGGGACTGGTGGGGCTCACCGGGTTCGCCGACCGCTACCCGCACGAGCTCTCCGGCGGCATGAAGCAGCGGGTGGCCATCGCCCGCAGCCTCGCGTACGACCCGGACGTCCTGCTGATGGACGAGCCGTTCGCCGCCCTCGACGCGCAGACCCGCGACTCGTCGCAGGACGAGCTGGTGCGGATCTGGGAGCGCACCGGCAAGACGGTCGTGTTCGTCACGCACGACATCGACGAGGCGGTCCGACTCGGCCGGCGGGTCGCGGTGATGACCTCACGGCCGGGCCGGATCACGCAGGTCGTCGACATCGACCTCGGCGACCGCGACGCCGTGGAGGACGTCCGCTCCTCCGACGCCTTCCGCCACCACCGCCACCAGATCCGGACGCTGCTGCGCGACGAGGTGCGCGCCGCGCAGGACGCCCCGGCCCTGGTGCCGGCGTGACCACCGTCGAGCGCCCCCGGGCGGACGACGCCGACCTGCTGCCGGTGGACCGGGACCCCCGCCGGGGTGTCTCAGGCGGGAGCCCGCCGGGTGTCTCAGGCGGGGGCGCGGTCGACGGCGAGGACGCGGGTGACGCTGCCGTCGTCCTCGGTGATGTCGCGCTCGTGGACGAAGCCGAGCTTGCCCAGCAGCGCCAGCGAGGCGTGGTTGGCGTCGGCGACCGTCGCGTACACCCGGGGCAGGTCGAGGGTGTCGAATCCGTACCGGACCAGGGTCCGGGCCAGCTCGGTGCCGAGGCCCGCGCCCCAGGCCGGCTTCGCCAGCGCGTAGACGAGCTCGTGGCCGTCGACCTGGTCGGTCCGCTTGATCTCGGCGTGCCCGACGTACCGGCCCTCGCGGCGGACCGCCCAGACGTCGAAGAGGTCGGCCGCGTAGACCTTGGTGAAGACCCGCCCGAACAGGGCGCCGGCCGCCTCGGCCGTCATCGGGCCGTCGCCCATGAACCGGCCCACCTCCGGGTCGGTGAAGAGGGCGACGAAGTCCTCGGCGTCGTCGGGCCCGTAGGGCTCCAGCGACAGCCGGTCGGTGTGCAGGGTGGGGGTGGGCATCAGCGCGGCTCCCAGGCGTCGGGCAGGGCGGTCAACCTACGCACGTGGGCGGGCAGCCGGCCACTGATTATCTCCGCGAGGCTCACCTCGTCGACCACCCGTCGCACGGCCGCCCGCACCGCCACCCAGAGCCCGGGCAGGTTCTCCGCCGCGCCCTCGTAGCTGGTCTCCTCCGGGCGCAGGCCGCGGACCCCGGCCAGCGGACCCTCCACCGCGCGCAGCACCGCGCCGACGGTCACCTCCCGCGGCGGCCGGGCCAGCGTGTAGCCGCCCTCCGCACCGCGCTGCGCCCGGACGACGCCGGCCCGCCGCAGGTCGGCCAGCACCGCCTCCAGGAACTTGCGCGGCATGTCCTGCTCCGCCGCGATGGCCTGGGTGGAGAGCAATCCGGGGTACGCGGTGGCGAGGCTCAGCGCCGCCCGTACCGCGTAGTCGCCGCGCGCGGAGATCTGCACCCCGTCATCATGCCCGGCTGAGCCCGCCGACCGCGTCGGCGGGCGGACGGGGCCGGACGACCGGGCCGGGCGCCGGCCGCTCACGGGCGGCCCGGAACGCGCCCGGGCTCATCCCGACCTCGCGGGTGAAGAACCGCCCGAAGTTCGTCGGCTCGGAGAAGCCCAGCCGCCGCCCGATCTGGGCGATCGGCTCGTCGGTGGCGGCCAGCAGCCGGCACGCCTGGAGGGCCACCCGCTCGTCGACCACCTGCTTGGCGCTGCGCCCGGTCACCGCCAGGGAGGCCCGGGTGAGCGTCCGCACCGAGCAGCCCAACCGGTCGGCGTAGTCCTCGACCCGGCGGGTGTGCTGGTAGCCGCGCTCGATCTCCCGGCACAGCCGGTGGAAGGTGGCGGCCTCCGCCCGCGGCGCCGGACGGGAGCCCTCGGGCAGCAGGGACAGCCGGAGCAGCAGCACGGCGAGCTGGTGGCGGAGCAGGCCGCGGGCGGCCGCCAGCCCGTGGTGCCGCTGGCAGTCCACCGCCAGCTGGCTCACCTCGGTGATCACCGCGTCCTCGTCCTCGCCGGCGAGCTGGAGCCAGGCCGGGACGGCGTCCGGGTCGACGTCCAGCCCGCGCAGCGCGTCGGCGTCCCAGCGCACCACCGTGGCGTCGAGGTGCGGGCCGGCGCAGCGCAGCACCTGACCGGCGCGTACCCGCAGCAGCGTGCCGGGCCGGCAGGGCAGCGCGCGGAAGTCCAGCTCGGCGGTGCCGTGTCCGCCGGCGGTCAGGATGAGCAGGTCCCGGTCCAGCAGCACCGGACGCCGCCAACCCGGGCCCGACGCGAGGTCACCCAGGGTGAGCGTGTCGATCTCGGCTCGGGCGGTGGCAGGGGTGTCGGGCGGCGCGGGGGAGAGCTGACCGGAAGAGACCATCGCCTGCGACGGTAGCCCGGGGCGACGATCATCGCATCCCGAAGACGTCGGGCGGGGGTTGTCCGGGCTGTCGGGGGCGGGCTACGTTACCGAGCGGTAGCGCCGTCCGGTCGCGGCACGCCCGCAGCCGGTCGCACCGGCCGGGCCGACCGCGTTAACCCCGGCGGCCCCGGCCGACTCGCGATGGGATGGGCATGACGGATCTGTTCTCGGTTGACGGCAAGACGGTCCTGGTCACCGGCGGCTCGCGGGGGATCGGCCTGATGATCGCCCAGGGCTTCGTCCGGGCCGGCGCGCACGTGATCATCTCGTCCCGCAAGGCCGACGTGTGCGAGGCCGTGGCCAAGGAACTCTCCGCCGAGGGGCGCTGCGAGGCCATCCCCGCCGACGTCAGCAGCGACGGGGGCGCCGAGGGCCTCGCCGCCGCCGTCCGGGAGCGCGTCGACCGGCTCGACGTGCTGGTCAACAACGCGGGCGCGACCTGGGGCGCGCCGCTGGAGGCGTACCCGGAGAGCGCGTTCGACAAGCTCTGGGCCGTCAACGTCAAGGCCGTCTTCCGGCTCACCACCGCGCTGCTGCCCGCGCTGCGGGCGTCCGCCAGCCCCGACGACCCGGCCCGCGTGATCAACATCGGCTCCGTCGACGGCATCCGGGTGCCGTTCATGGAGGTGTACGCGTACTCGGCGACCAAGGCCGCCGTGCACATGCTCACCCGCAGCCTCGCCCACCAGCTCGCCGGCGAGCAGATCACGGTCAACGCGATCGCGCCGGGGCCGTTCGAGAGCAAGATGATGGCGTTCGCGCTGGACGACCCCGCGTCCCGGGCCGCCATCGAGGGGCAGGTGCCGCTCGGGCGGATCGGCCGGCCGGAGGACATGGCCGGCACCGCGATCTACCTGTCGTCCCGCGCCGGGGCGTACCTCACCGGCGCGGTGATCCCGGTCGACGGCGGCATCACCACGCACGGCTGAGCCCGGCCTGGGCGGGAGGACTGCCCGCGTACCCCCTGGTGGGCCGGAGCCGCGCGGACTCGGCAGATCCGCGCGGCCCCGGATGGTCCGTCTTGCCGGTTTCTCAGCGGCCGGCGAGCAGCCGGTTCACCGCGGTGTCGACGTCCAGGTGCTCGGCCTCGCGGCCGCGCGGGACGACGACGTAGGTTCGCCGCAGGAAGCGCACCAGGACGCTACGCGGCACCTCGAAGAGGGCGTTGCCGTCGGGCGACGACAGCGCCAGGGCGACGAAGTCCCCGCGCGGGGTGGCCCAGGGCCAGACCCGCACGTCGCCGATGCCGGCCGGCTCGTCGAGGCCGGTGACCAGCAGCTCCCGGGCGAAGGACCAACTGACCGCCTCGCCACCGGCCGATTCGGCGTGGAACAGGACATGGACCGCATACGGATCAGCAGGGTCGTAACGCAGACTGGCACGCACCGGCAAGGCCGTGGCGTCAGGTGCGACGAGCCTTAGCGACGTCTCGACCTCTACGGTCGTCGGTCGGATGACACTCATGGACGATCTCCCCCCGGCACCGCTGCGGAACGCGCGTGTCCCGCTTTTCCCATACTCAGGTGCTACTCCTGGCTACGCTCCGCCATACGCTGACTTCACCCAGTGGTGGGAAGGGGGTCGGAAAGTCCGCGTGAATGTGAGGATTCATGTAGGGTTTTCCGGTTCTGCCCAGTGCGTGATCCCGCCCGGCATCGGGTGGTTCAGTCGTCGACTTACTCCGGTAACGTCCAGTCGACCGTTGCAGTGACGGGCGCGCGCCACACTGGGGGAGGAAATGGTCACGAAACGATCCTCAGTGGATCCGATGGCCGCGCCGGGCGGGCCGAAAGTCGCGGTCCGGGCAGCCGAAAAGCGGGGGTACAGGGTGCCGATGGAGCAGCAGGGCCCGTCAGGTCGGACGCCGGCCGACCGGGGTGGCGCCAACGGGACGGCGCTGGCCGAGCGGCGGCCCCGTCCGCGCTGGCGGCAGCGGCTCGCCACCACCCTCGACCTGATCCGGGCCAACCCGACCGGCCGGGTCGCCCTCAAGATCTTCATTGCCATCGCCGGCGCACTCGTGGTGACCATCGGCATCGCCCTCATCCCGCTGCCCGGGCCGGGCTGGCTGCTGGTGATCGCCGGCCTCGGCATCTGGGCTGTCGAGTTCCACTGGGCTCGCCGGCTGCTCGGCTTCACCCGCCGACACGTCCACAACTGGACGCAGTGGGTGAAGGACCAGTCGCTGGCCGTACGCCTCGTGCTCGGCAGCGTCGGCCTGGTCTTCGTCGGCACGGTGGTCTGGCTGTCGCTGAAGTACAGCTTCGGTATCGACGTGATCGCCGAGGCCCTGCACTACCTCGCGACGAACTGACGTGCCGCGGCGGCGACTCCGACGTGCCGTGGCAGGGGCGTGGTGGGGCGGCGCAGGGGCGTGGTGGGGCGGCGGTCGAGACCCCGACGGCGCGCGGACCCCGGATTTCCGGTCCGGTCCCTCGATCAGGTAGAGTCATCGGCGCTGAGGGCGATTAGCTCAGCGGGAGAGCGCTTCGTTCACACCGAAGAGGTCACTGGTTCTATCCAATTATCCCCAACAAAATCAAACCCAAGGAAAGCGGCCGGTCGTACATTATACCGACCGCCCTCTCTGCTCCCCCCCCCCCCGACAGAGATCATGAGTCGCCTGTGAGTCGCCGCCTCTGCGGAGGTGGCAGCGACGGGATGCCGCGCTCCGCCAGCTGAGCCCTGTAGCCGATCTGGAAGCCTTCCTCGGCGCCCTCTTCCCGGCCCTCCTTCCGGCCCTCCTCGCGGGCCCGCTGCAGGGCAGCGCCGGCCGGGTCGGTGCGATCGTCCACACTGGCCGCCTGGATGCCGACTGAGCGATCGTGGTGAGCCTGCGACATATACATACGGCCCACCGCCGGACGACATGTCGGCGCCGAGTGGGGCCGAGCGGGGGTGAGGCGCTCGGCCAGGCTCTCCATCGCGGCAGTCAGCTGCGCCAGCTGGTTGAACAGCTCACGCTGCTGTTGGGCGATTTCGCGTTGCTGTCGGCTCAGGTCGCGCTGCTGCCGCCCAAGGTGGCGCCGGTTGCGGGCCTCCGTCGAGTGTGCGATCCATCCGCAGTCGCCCCCGATAGACAGCACGGCCAGGATCGCGTAAACGCCGACGTTGGCGTGGAGGTGCGTGTAGTGGTCGACGGCGAGCGCAGCCGCGAGGCAAACGAAGCTGGCCGTTCCGACGATGAGGTAGAGGTGTGCCGCGCACAGACGGATGTCGACATTCTCGTCGGGCGGCTTGGTGTCTTCGTTGCCCTCGCAATTCCCATCGATGGAGTTTGCGGGGTGCCACGCATAGTGAGTCAACGACTATCAATGAATCTTGCAGATGGCGCAAAGGTGAATGATCAACGGTGCCGCATCCGCCCCGCTGAACGATGTAACCCCGATGGGGACAAACGGCTTAGCCGGGCTGAAACGTCACCCGGGTTCGGTGAGCTGGGTACAGGTCCTGCAAGCCGTCCGCGTGGGTCACCACCAGCAGCGGCACACCCTCCGGCACCCCGTACGTCCGCCGTTCCGCCGGCGTCGGGTTGCGCGCCGACACCCACATGCCCGGCTCAACCACCACCAGCTCCGGCTTCACGGGCTCGCGGACCACGACGCCGCGACCGCGCACGGCCTCGGCCAGGCCCTCGTTGCGCAGCTGCTGCACGGCCGCTCGCGCGGTGATGAGGCTGACGTCGTAGGTCTGACTCAGGTCCCGTTCGGACGGTAGGCGGTCACCTGGCCTGAGCTGCCCAGACGCGATCCGGCTGCGCAAGATGTCGGCCAGCTCGTTGCGGCCGACGCGCTCGTGCGCCGGATAGATCACCAGCGAAGGTTAGGAGGCGCCTCGAACGTGTCGGGTCAAGTACCTGAGTACCCGAATCGCGGGCGATGGTATGGCGGTGTAGGGCCGAGGGCGTACCGTCAGGGGTACACGATGTACCCGACCCGGCGAGGTGCCCCATGGTCGACCAGCAGCCCACCCCCGGCCAGCGCGTCGAGCGGCTCCGCCGAGCGACCGGCCTCTCCCGGGAGCGCCTCGCGCAGCTCGCCGGCCTCTCGCCGACCACCGTCAAGTTCATCGAGAACGGCCGCCGCAGCTTGACGTTGCGCGCCGCCCAGCAGCTCGCCCCGCACCTCGGCGTGCACGACCTTGCCGACCTCTTCGGCCCGCAGGTCACCCTGTCCCTCGACGGGCGGGCCAGTCACCCCGCCGTCGACGACGTCCGCAAGGCGCTGACCGCCTGGCACATCACCGTCGCCGGCGAACCCGAGCAGCCCGACTACCTGCGCGGCGCCGTCGACTCCGCCTGGCAGACCTGGCACACCAGCCGCCACCAGCGCACCGAAGTCGGCCTCATCCTGCCCGGCCTGCTCGACGCCACCCAACGCGCCGCACGCCTCCACAGCGGCGACGACCGACGCGCCAGCCTCGCCCTGCTCGCCCAGGCCTACCACCTCGCCCAGGCGTACCTGGCATGGCACGGCGACCGCGAGCTGTGCTGGCTCACCGTCGACCGCGGCATGACCGCCGCCCTCGACGCCGACGACCCCCTCGCGATCGCACAGTCCATCTGGTACGCCGCGCACCTGCTCCGGGCAGTCGGCCGCGGAGACGAGGCCCTGGAGCGGCTCCGCGAGGCGCGCAGCCTGATCGAGCCGCACGTCGCCGACGGCGGTACCGAGTGGGCGGAGATGCTCGCCGACCTGCACCTGTGCACGGCGCTGACCCGTGCACGGACCGGCGACCAGGGCGCGTGGGCTGATTGGGAGGTGGCGCGGCAAGTCGTCGAGCGGGCGCTCCCCGAGGGCTACGTCGGGCTGCGTACGCGCGTGTCCCGACCGCTCGTCGACGTGTACGCGGTGATGTGCGCCGTCGACCTCGGCGACCCCGACGAGGCCCAGCGCCGCGCCCACGCCCTGGACCCCGCGTCCATCCCGTCGACGGAGCGCCGCGGCCGGCACCTGGTCGAGCTGGCCCGGTCGGCTGACCTCGAGGGAGCGCGGGAGGCGACGTTGCACCTGTTGACCCGGGCGGAGGCGATCTCGCCGGAGACGGTTCGCTACTCGCCGGCGGCGCAGGACATGGTCGGTCGGCTCGCCCGGGAGGCGCCGGCGTCGGTCCGGGCGGAGGCGGTCGACCTGGCGCGCCGGGTGACCGGCACCGAGTAGGTACGCCGCGTCACCGGGTACGCCGCGTACCCCTTGCCGCCTCCGTGGGCACTTAGCGTGATGTCACGGTGGCGGCGGGGAGTCGCGCGGCGTACGACGTAGCTGTTCGCCCTGCCGCCGCCGCCGAGACTGGCGAGAAAGGGCGAACCCCTTGGACACCATCATCGGCGTGCTGCGCCGGCTCACCGGCTGGCCCGCTCCGCCGCGGCCGGCACCACCGGGCCCGCTCATCGAGGAGCGCGAGCAGCGAGCAGCGAAGAACCGACTGCTGGACTTGGCCGAGCAGCGCCGGGCCGCGCACCTCTACGACGGACCGACCCGGTGACCGCCCGGACCATGCCCGCCGCCGGCGACCGCGTGTCCGTGCGGGCCGGCGAGTGGCAGCCCAGCCCCGGCATCGTCGGGCAGACGTACCACGACCTGCGGGTGGTCAGCGTCCACGAGTCCCACGACCCGGCCTACGCCTGGGTGTACGCGCACGGCGTCGACTGCGCGTGGGAGTCCGCCGACTGCACCGCCCCGTGGTGCTTCGAGCTGCTCGTCGCCGTCGACGTCCTCGCCGCCACCGCCGCCGGCGACCGGCCGTGAGCACCACGGTGGCCGCCGTGACCGTGGCCCGCTGGCGGCGAGAGCTCACCGAACACCAGACGGTCGACGGCCGATGCCCGCACTGTGGCACGCGGCGCTGCCGGATCTGGGCGGAGGCGTTCGCCCAGCTGCAGCTCGTCGACCACGGCTTCTACCAGCTCGGACCACCCCCCACCGACAGCCGGCCGCACCCGGCGGCCGGCTGACCAAGGAGAGAACATGGATCAGCTAACTTCGTTCGCCCGAACCGCTGCGACAACAGCGGCCCGAACTGCGTAGAGGTCGCGATCGACGCCAGCGGCGACCGGATCGTCCGCAACTCGCAGCGCCCGGCCGATCAGGTCCGCTTCGACGAGCAGGAGTGGGCAACATTCGTGGCCAGCGTGCAGGCCGGCCAGACGTTCTGACGTGCCATGACGAAGGGGCCAGCTCCGCGATCGGGGCCGGCCCCTGCCGTGCGGGTGTCCCGTTGCCTCGGCTGCGCCGACACGATCCTGCCCGTCGGCCCCACGAGTGCGGCGGCGATCGGAGCGGGGCGCAACGTCGGGGCCGGGTGGGCCGTTATGCCGGTACCGCAGGTGAAACGACTGTGACATGGTGAGGAGCATGGGCGAGCGGCTACACGGCATCGAGATCGTGGTGGATGCGCCGCGGCGTACCCTCCAGCCGCAGCAGTATATGAAGGTGCTCACGGAAACCCGGCTGGCATTGCAGGAGGTCGATAAGGCCGCCCTGCCAGGCCGGCAGCCGCGGCTGGACTGGGTGATCGACGACATCTCCGTCAACGGTGTGCACCGCGCGGTCATCGTCCCTCAGCGGATTCCCGTCAAACGCACCATCCCCACCGTCACCACCACCACCGTCGGTCTCGTCCGTGGCGTCGAGTCGCTGCGCCAGAAAGCGGAGATCCCCCCGCTTTTCTCCGTCGCCACCGTCGGCCGCCTGCCGGCGATGGCCACAATCGGCGACCAGGTCAGGGCCGTCCACATTCGCGCCACCGACGACGACCAGGTGGCAACCGTCGACGAAGCCGCTGTGGAACACGCAAAGAGAGCCACGCAGGTGGGGCGCCGCACGTTCGGCAGCGTTGAAGGCAGACTGGAAGTGTTGTCCCGTAGCCGCAGCGGAATCCGGGTGATGGTCGTCGATGAGCGCTCCAGGCGCGCGGTTACCGTGCGCGCGGCTGACGATGCGAGGGAGCAACTCCGCGAGGCGTGGGGCGAACGAGTCCGGGTGGCTGGCGAGCTGGTTCGCAACCCGGCCGGGCAGCCCATCCGCTTGGACATGACGGAGATGCGGGTGCTTCCAGACCGGGCGCGCGTGTCAGCGTGGGACATCCTCGGCGTTGCGCCGGACTACACAGGTGACCTGACCACGGAGGAGTTCATCAGGCATGCCCGCCGGGGGTAAGAAACCGCCGTTGGTCTACATCGACACCTGCGTCTTTCTCAACGTCATCAAGCGGGAGACGCCCTTCTGGCCAGGCTCACTGAAGATGCTGCTCGCCGCCGAGCGGGGCGATATCCAGCTTGTGGCCTCCACCCTTGTTCTCGCCGAGGTCGCTTCGCACAACGGCGAAGTAGACCCGGCCAAGCGCGATGAGGTCATCGATCGGTACCTGACGGACGCGCCCGTCCAGTGGTACGAGCTCGACCTGTTCGTGGTTGAGGACACCCGACGGATCTGTGACAGCTTTGAGATGCGGGGAGCGGACGCCGCCCACTTGGCTACGGCGATCCGTGCCAAGGCCGATTTCCTGGTGTCCAACGACAAGCGCTTCCCCTACGACCAGACGATCGGCGGCGTGAGAGTCATCAGGCCGATGGTGCTGTGGGATGCGACGATCCATGACGCACACGTCGATCAGCAAGCGGCCGAGGATCTCTGATCCGAACTAGATAAGGAAGCGCCCCCGCCGGGTTGGCGGGGGCGCTTCGTTTGACAACAGGCTGGTGTGTTGATTCTTAGAGCAGGGTGCCCTAGTATTTCGGCATGACCGATCCGCTGTCGCAGCTCGGTGCCAGACTCGCCGCGGCCCGCCACCTGGACCCGGTGGCCCGGTACCGGGAGCTGCGCAGCCTGGCCCAGGAGATCAAGAGCGCCATCGCGGCCGAGCAAGACGCCGCAATCGCCGAGGCCGCCGCCACCTCCACCTACGAGCAGGTGGCGCAGGAGGCCGAGATTTCCAGCAGCGAGGTCAATCGGCGGATCACCGCACACCGGCAGCGCACCGGCGCACCACCCCGAAGGGGCCGCCGGCCGCGCGTCACCAGCTGACGCCCCACCCGACAACGAGTCGGGCCCGGACACGGAGATTGCAGCTCCGCCCGGGCCCTTGATCAGGAAGCGAGTCCTGACCCCCGGCCATTCTGGCTGATGCGCGCCCACACGCGCACGCCACCCCCACCCGGCGCATGGTCGCCGGCTACGTCGGCCCCGCCGCCGGACTGCGCGCCGCGCTGCTCACCGGCACTGCCCTCGGCCACGCGACCGGCACCCCGCTGAGCACTGCCGGCGGTGCCCGGTGAGCCAGCACGTCAAGGCCGCCATGCTGGCCACCAAGGGGCTCGGCAAGAACGAGCGCGCCGTCGCCGTGGCCATCGCCGCCCACATGAACAAGGCCGGCGACGCCTGGCCGTCGGTGGCGACGATCGCCGAGTACGCCGACTGCTCCGAGCGCACTGCCCAGCGGGCCATCGCCAAGCTGCTCAGCCTCGGCCGGATCGTCTGGCGTCGGGTCGCCGGCATCGCCACCCGCGTCTACCGGCTCGTCACCGCAGCGGTCCAGGGGGTGCCATCCACGGGCCCGGAGGTGACAAACGACGACGCCGGGGTGCCAGATCCGGCCGCCGGGGGTGTCACCCTGGCCGTCACCCGAAGTGGTGAAGAGGGTTTGAAGGAGAAGCGCGCTGGCGCGCGAGACTGGCGTCGCTGGATCCCGAAGAGCAAGAACACCACCGGCCGGCCGCCGTACCGGAGCGTCGGGGCGCCGACCTCCCGCCGGCACGCGGTACCGACCAGTGCCCCCGACACCGCGGCTCCCTCGCCCACAACTGCGGCCCCTGCCGGTCCGAGGCCCTGGCAGGTGCCCGGTGAAGCTGATCGCCCGCCACCGGCCCACCGCCGACGAGATCGCCGCCGCAGCCCGCGCCGAGGACGAGCGCCGTCGTCTGCTCGCGCAGTTCGCGCGGGACCAGGCCGAGGCTGACCGCGCCGAGCAGCGCCGCGCCGCCCGCGAGCAGGCCCGCGCGGAGAAGCGCCGCCGCAAGGCCAAGGCCAAGGCTCGCGCCCGCCGCCGGGCCGCGCTGCGCCGGTGGGCCGGCTCGGCCCGGACCATCGCCCCGCTGCTGCTCGTCAACACCGCGGCGGTCGGCGGGCAGACCGGGTACGCCTTCACACGCACCCCGGAGTCCTGGCCGGTCGCGGCCCGGCTCGTCGTCGCCCTGGTCTACGCGGCCACCGTCGAGTCGATCAGCCTCTACGTCAACTGGCACGCCCACGACGCCCTCATCCAGGGCGCGACCGGCACGGCCGCCGAGATGCGTCGCCGCTCGTACGTCATCGCCGCGGTGGTCGCCGCGCTGAACTACAGCCACTTCGACGGGGAGGACTGGCGGCCGACCCCGTTCGCCGTCGGCAGCGGGATGGCGTCGCTGCTGAGCCCGTGGCTGTGGGGCCTGCACACCCGCCGGCAGCAGCACCTCCAGCTGCTGCGCAAGGACCTGGTCGACGAGACCGGCGCGGTGTTCGACCGGAAGCGGCGCCGGGCCTTCCCGATCCGGACGTGGCGGGCCGAGCGGTGGTCGATCGAGCACCCACGTCCGCGACCCGCGGGCTGCCTGGGACGGCTACCACTCCGAGCGGGCGGCCCGTCGAGCGGCTCGGCCGGCAGGCTGGCTCCGGGCCGCCTGGGCCGCTCTGCGCGGCCGGGCCGGTGAGCCGGCTCAGCCCGCACCCACTGAGCCGACCCCCGCGCCTGAGCCGATCACCCTAGACGACCCGGAGATCCGCCGCTGCGCTGAGCTGCGCCAGCAGATGGCCGATGCCCGGGACCGGCTCACCGCCGGGGCAGCCCGGGTCGCCCTCGCTGACCGGGCGCTGAGCCGGTGGGCGGACGTGTCGCGGGGTGGCCTGTGGGACATGGTCGACGCGACCGACGAGCCGGCTCACGTCCGCTGTCCCGCGCCGCCCCGGGCGGCCACCGTGCTGGCCGCGCCCGCGCCGGCCCCTGAACCTGAGCCGCGCCCGGCCGCTGCGCCGAATCAGCCGAAGATTCCGGCTGTCGAGTCCAGCTCGGTGCGCCGTGAGCCCGGTCCGCCTGCGCCGGGTCGCCGGATCGACGTAGCCCGGCTCGCGGCAGAGTACGACCGGCTCGTCCAGGCGCACGGGATCAGGCCCACGGGCGAAGTCCTCGGCAAGGCGGCCGGATGCTCCAAGGCTACGGCCAACCGGTGGATGAAGGCGCGCCCCCGCCGCGTAGCTCCCTGCACCGGCCTGTGGGAGTGAGCTGACCCGAACGCGACGAAGCGCCCCGCCGGCACAAGGCCGGCGGGGGCGCTTGAGGCTGGTCGGTTAGCCGAAGGTGCCGTTGAGCGCCAAATCGGTGAGGGCCTGAACAGCCTTGCCAGTGGCATCGGACAGTGCCGCATCCCCGATCTTGCTCACGAGGGCACGCAGCCTGCCGCCGCTCTTCACCACCTCGCCGGTGTCCGGCTCATCGCTCTCGACAGCCGTGCGGAGTTCGGCGACGGCATCGAGAACCTCAGCGCGATTGGTCTCCGCAGTGCGGGCTGCCACCTCCTGCACCTTGTCGAGGAGCTGAAGCGCGTCCTTGACGGACATGCCTCCTGTGCTGGCCTGTGCCTGAGCGCCGATGGCTACAGGACCGCTGGCTCCGTGGATCGTCGTGTTGTAGATGTCTCCGAGGCGGTGGCTCACAGCGGCATCGACCTGGTCCTTTTGAGGCAACTCGGACAGCGGTGTATCGATGGTCAGGTCCGCGACGAGATCCACGAGCTTGGTGCGGATCTGACCGAGGATGCCCGCGAGCGTCGAGCCAGAAATGACGAAGCGCAGGTTCATGACGCCCTCGAACTCGTCGAGTTGTCTGTTCCAGACGCTCTGGGCGTAGGCCAGACCGGGCGTCCCGAGGTTCAGATGTTCCTGTTCGGCAAGCTGCTACAACTCCTCAATCGGCTGCCGGAATGAGAGCTTCTCCGGCAAGTACTCACCAGCGCCATCCGGCAAAAGGCGGTGATCGATGGTCTGCCCTTTGGCCACAAGCGGGCCCCCGATCGAGTCGTATGCGATCGGGGGGTTGGGGATACTGCGGTAATCCGGGATTTCGTCGCCGGCGTCGTACCCGTTGAGTTCCTTGCGCGCCCAGTCGCGCAGCGTCTCGGAGCCCGTCTCGGCGCCGAGCATCAGGCACTTCCGGAGCAACCCTGCGAGCGGCTCCGATTCATCGAGGAGTCGATCGCGCAGCGAGTGGAGCAAGGTGTTGGTCACCTGCTAGAGGTTAGGGAGCTGGATCAACCCAGGACGCATCCGGGCCGGGTTGATGGGTGTGGCGGCCCTACTGACCTGAGTCCCTCGTGGCAGGCGCTGCGAGGTCGCGGGCAGATACCGCACGGCGAGGATGATCAGGCGATTGTCCACCGGCGCGGCCGTTG
Organism: Micromonospora sp. NPDC052213; assembly: GCF_040679695.1. Taxonomy (NCBI): domain Bacteria; kingdom Bacillati; phylum Actinomycetota; class Actinomycetes; order Micromonosporales; family Micromonosporaceae; genus Micromonospora; species Micromonospora sp. NPDC052213. The sequence continues at coordinate 910 of NZ_JBFAVI010000165.1, read as the reverse complement.
TCCACAGGTGGTCTGGCACGGGGTTGCCTGGGTTGGCCGGCGCCGGGCAGCCCGACCCGGTCGGCGCGGCCACTCCGACCAGCACCGGCCACACCCTCGGGCGGTGGGGTGCCGGGACCAGCAGGCCACCGACAGCACGAAGCGGCCCCGCCCGCCCCGGGGCCGCTTCGCGTCGTCCATCCGACGGAAGCTCGGCCGGATGGCCACCGGCCGGTACGGTGCCCGGCATGCGCCGTACCCCCCACCTCCCCGCCGCGCTACTGCTGGTCGCCGCCCTGGCCGGCTGCGGCGGCGGCCCCGAACCGGCCGCCGCGCCTACCACGCCAGCGCCAGCCCCGACCAGCGCCGCCCCGTCGCCGACGCCGAGCGCCAGCCCGAGCCCAAGCCCGAGCGTCGACCCGAACGCGCCGCTGCCCTTCGGGAAGGGCATCATCACCGGCGGCGGGTACGTCACCGCCACCGTCTACGCCTACCGACACAACGTCGCCAAGAGCGCGCCCCGCCCCGAGGAGCAGCCCGGATTCGTGTGGGCCGCCGTCGACGTGAAGGTGTGCGCCAACAAGGACATCACCGTCTCGTCGGTGGGGGTGTCGAACGGCCCGTGGACCCTCGTCTACGCCGACGACACCACCATCGGCCCCTCCGACACGGGGTACGACTCGTTCCCGGAGCCGGAGTACCCCTGGTCGGAGAAGGCTCTCGCGCCCGGCCGCTGCGTCCGCGGCTGGATCACGTTCCCAGTGCCGGGGACGAAGCGGCCGGTGTTCGTGGAGTACGCGCCGGAGGGCGAGCAGGTAACGCCGCGCTGGGCGGTGAAGTAGCCCCCCAACACGACGAAGCGGCCCCGCCCACCCGAAGGTGAGCGGGGCCGGTTGGCCGTTGGGCGGTCCCGGACCGGGACGTCACGGGG
>NZ_JBFAVI010000164.1:0-15928 GCF_040679695.1 Micromonospora sp. NPDC052213 | reverse complement strand
GGGTGGTCCGTGATCCGGCGCTGCGCGCCGAGGCGGTGCTCGACGTCGCCGCCGCGGCGGCGCGGCTCGAGCTCGGTCTGGCCGACGTGGCCGCGAGCCCGCTGCCGGGGCCCAGCGGCAACGTCGAGTTCTTCGTATGGTTACGCCGGGACGCACCGCCGGCCGACCCGGATCGGGTGCGTGCCGTGGTGACCGCCGGGCCGCAGGGCCCGGTGTCGTCCGGCGACCTGCCGGACACGGCGACGGAGGAGGTGGCCGGGTGAGCGAGCAGGCGAGCCCCGCGGTCGTGGCTGGGCCGCGCGGGTGCGGGTGCCGGGCGGGCGCGACGGGACGGCCGTCCCGGTGAGCCGCACGGCCCTGTTGGTGACCCACACCGGCCGCCGCCGCAGCACCGAGCACGCGCGGGCGGTGGCCGCCGACCTCATCGCGGCCGGTTTCGAGGTACGGGTCGTCGCCGAGGAGGCCGACGACCTCGACCTGCCCGGTGTGGTGCCGGTGACCGGCCTGGAGGCGGCCGAGGGCGCGGAGATCGTCTTCGCGCTCGGCGGGGACGGCACGTTCCTGCGCGCGGCCGAGCTGGCCCGGCCGGCGAAGGCGCCGCTGCTCGGCATCAACCTCGGCAAGGTCGGCTTCCTCGCCGAGGCGGAGATCGACGACCTGGACAGCGCGGTGCGGGACGTGGTGGGCCGCAACTACACCGTGGACGAGCGGCTCACGCTGGACGTGACCGCCGAGTTCGACGGCGGCCCGACCATCGAGTCCTGGGCGCTCAACGAGATCAGCGTCGAGAAGGGCGAGCGCGCCCAGATGCTGGAGCTGCTCGTCGACGTGGACGGCCGCCCGCTGTCCCGCTACGGCTGCGACGGCGTGGTCTGCGCGACCCCCACCGGCTCGACGGCGTACGCGTTCTCCGGCGGCGGGCCGGTGGTGTGGCCCGAGGTGGAGGCCCTGCTGCTGGTGCCGATCAGCGCGCACGCGCTGTTCAGCCGGCCGCTGGTCACCGCGCCCACCTCCACGTTCGCCATCACCGTCGACCCGTTCACCACCCTCGCGGTGTTGTCCTGCGACGGCCGGCGCGTCTACGACCTGCCGCCCGGGGCCCGCGTCACGGTGCGGCGCGGCGCGTTGCCCGTGCGCATCGTGCGGCTGCGGGACCGCCCGTTCACCGACCGGCTGGTGGCGAAGTTCGACCTGCCCGTGCACGGCTGGCGCGGCAACCGCCGCTGACGGCGCGTCCGAGGCGCGTGTCCGCACCGGCGGTGACCGGCCTCACCGGGGCGCCCCGGCCGGTGGTGGGGCGGGGCGCGACGCCCCGGTACGCCCGCGCCGGCTGGTCAACTGTCGGGGGCCGCGTCTACTGTCGGTTGCTGTGCTGGAAGAGCTGCGCATCACCGGACTGGGCGTCATCGAGGACACCACGCTGCCGTTGACCGGCGGCATGAACGTCATCACCGGCGAGACCGGTGCGGGCAAGACGATGGTGGTCACCGGCCTCGGCCTGCTCTTCGGTGGCCGTGCCGACGCGGGGCGGGTCCGGGCCCAGCCCGGCCGGGCGGTGGTCGAGGGGCGGCTGCGGCTCGACGGCCGGGTGGCCGCCGCCGTGCACACCCGGGTCGTCGACGCCGGCGGCGAGCCCGACGAGGACGGTTCGGTGCTGCTCAGCCGCACGGTCACGGTGGAGGGTCGGTCCCGGGCGCACCTGGGTGGGCGCAGCATGCCGGTGTCCATGCTCGGCGAGGTGGGCGAGCAGGTGGTCGCCGTGCACGGCCAGTCCGACCAGCTGCGGCTGCTGCGTCCGGCCGAGCAGCGGGCCGCGCTGGACCGGTTCGCCGGCCCGGAGCACGAGAAGCTGCTCGACGCGCTGCGCGAGGCGTACGCCCGCTGGCGCGCCGTGGTCGACGACCTGGCCGACCGGCGGCGCAACGTCCGCGAGCGCAGCCAGGAGGCCGACCTGCTGCGGCTCGGCCTGGACGAGATCACCCGGGTCGACCCGCAGCCCGGCGAGGACGACGAGCTGAAGGCGGAGGCGCAGCGGCTGGAGCACGCCGAGGGGCTGCGCACGGCGGCGCAGATGGCCCACCAGTGCGTGGCGGGCGGCGTGGAGGCGGCCGACGAGACCCCCGACGCCACGGCGCTGCTCGGCACCGCCCGGCGCACCCTGGAGGCGCAGGCCGGCACGGATCCGGCGCTCGGCGAGCTGGCGGGGCGGCTGGAGGAGGCGGCGACGCTGGTGGCGGACGTCTCCGCCGAGCTGTCGGCCTACCTCGCCGCGCTCGACGCCGACCCGGCCCGGTTGCAGGCCCTCTACGAGCGCCGGGCGGCGCTGCGCGCCCTGACCCGCAAGTACGCCGACGACGTCGACGGCGTGATCGCCTGGGCGGAACGGGCCCGCACCCGGCTGTCCGACCTGGACACCTCCGACGAGCTTCTCGACGAGCTGGAGCGGGAGTCGGCGCGGCTGGCCGGCGAGGTGGCCGACCTGGCCGGCCGGGTGTCGACGTCCCGGCAGGAGGCGGCGACCCGCTTCGCGGAGCAGGTCACCGTCGAGCTGGCCGGCCTGGCCATGCCGCACGCCCGGATCGAGGTGGCGGTGCTGCCGCGGCCGGCCGGCCGGGCGGAGCCGAGCCTGCCGGTCAACGGCGCCGAGGTCGGCGTCGGCCCGGACGGCGGCGACGAGGTCGAGCTGCGCCTGCTGGCCCACCCCGGCGCGCCCGCGCTGCCGCTGCAGCGCGGCGCCTCCGGCGGTGAGCTGTCCCGGGTGATGCTCGCCATCGAGGTCGTCTTCGCCGGCTCGGGCGGGCCGCCCACGCTGGTCTTCGACGAGGTGGACGCCGGGGTCGGCGGCCAGGCGGCGGTGGAGATCGGCCGGCGGCTGGCCCGGCTGGCCCGTAGCCACCAGGTGCTCGTGGTCACCCACCTGCCGCAGGTCGCCGCGTTCGCCGACCGGCACCTGGTGGTGGCGAAGGACACGGGCGGGGCGGTCACCACGAGCGGGGTCCGCGTGGTGGAGGACACGGAGCGGGCCCGGGAGTTGGCCCGGATGCTCGCGGGTTTGCCCGATTCCGACCTGGGTATCGCCCACGCCGAGGAGCTTCTGGCCGTGGCGGCCCGGGAAAGGCGTCCGTGAGGGCGGCGATTGTGAGCACAGGCACACCGGCCTGCGCGCTAGTGTGCTTCCCTGGGTAGGCGGCCCTGCTCAGGCATGTCGCGACAGAAATGCCTGCCTCACATGCCAGGATGGTCACGATGCGTCTACCCACGTTGCGCCGGACCCGGAACGCGGAACCGGGCAGAATCCTCGGCACCGCGCGCCTGGACCGCCGGACGAAACGCCTGGTCGGCCGGCTCCGCCCCGGTGACATCGCGGTCATCGACCACGTCGACGTGGACCGGGTCGCCGCCGACTCGCTCGTCGCGGTCGGTGTCGCCGCCGTGCTCAACGCGAAGCCGTCGGTCTCCGGCCGCTACCCCAACCTCGGGCCGGAGGTGCTGATCGGCGCCGGCATCCCGCTCCTCGACGACCTGGGGGAGGGGATCTTCGAGCGGATCCGTGAGGGCGACACGGTCCGGATCGAGGGCAACACCGTCTACGTCGGCGACGAGCCGGTGGCGCACGGCAGCCTCCAGGACGCCGAGACGGTGGCCAAGGCGATGGCCGACGCCCGGGAGGGCCTGTCGGTCCAGCTGGAGGCGTTCGCCGCCAACACGATGGACTACCTCAAGCAGGAGCGCGCCCTGCTCCTCGACGGCGTCGGCGTGCCGGAGATCCAGACCGAGATCCAGGGGCGGCACTGCCTGATCGTGGTGCGCGGCTACGACTACAAGGCCGACCTGGACGTGCTGCGCCCCTACATCCGCGAGTTCAAGCCGGTGCTGATCGGCGTCGACGGTGGCGCGGACGCGCTGGTGGAGGCCGGCTACACGCCGGACATGATCATCGGTGACATGGATTCGGTCACCGACGACGTGTTGCGCTGCGGCGCCGAGGTGATCGTGCACGCCTACCCGGACGGGCGGGCGCCCGGTCTGGCCCGGGTCACCGGGCTCGGCGTACCGGCGGTGACCTTCCCGGCCGCGGCCACCAGCGAGGACCTGGCCATGCTGCTGGCCGACGAGAAGGGCGCCTCGCTGCTGGTCGCCGTCGGCACCCACGCCACGCTGGTGGAGTTCCTGGACAAGGGCCGCGGCGGCATGGCCTCCACGTTCCTGACCCGGCTCAAGGTCGGCGGCAAGCTCGTCGACGCCAAGGGTGTGAGCCGGCTCTACCGGCAGAGCATCTCCGGGTCCTCGCTGCTGCTGCTGGTGCTCTCCGCGATCGCGGCGATGGCCTCCGCCGTGGCGGTCTCCACCGTCGGCAAGGCGTATTTGGGTGTGGTTTCCGAGTGGTGGAACAATTTCGTGTTCCAGCTTGAACAGCTTTTCTAGCGTCCGACCGATCAAGAGGCTGCAGGTGTGATCAACTTCCGGTACCACGTGGTGTCCCTGACCGCGGTCTTCCTCGCGTTGGCGATCGGTCTGGTGGTCGGCACCGCCGCACTGAACGGCCCGGTCGCCGACTCGCTCAAGGAGAACGTCAACGGGCTGCGCAAGGACAACCAGCTGATGCGCCAGCAGGTCCAGAGCATGGAGAAGGAACTGGAGCTGGAGGAGGACTTCGCGGCCCAGATGGCGGAGTTGTTCCTGCCGGGCAAGCTCGCCGGCAAGCGGGTGGTGGTGGTCACCCTGCCCACCGGGCGGGACCACACCGAGGGCGTGGTCAAGATGCTCCAGCTCGGCGGGGCCGAGATGACGGGCCGCATCGACCTGCAGGACAAGTTCATCAATCCGGACAACAACAACGACCTGCTGGAACTGGCGGTCACCGCCGCGCGCCCCACCAGCGCGCCGACCGCCGACCTGCCGGGCAACGGCAACGGGGTGGAGACGTCCAGCGCGCTGCTGGCCAGCGTCCTGCTGGACCGGGCGACCGGCGCCACCCCGGTCACCGAGGCCGACCGGCGGGCGGTGCTGGCCGCGTACACCAACGCCAACTACCTGACCACGGAGGAGCGGGTCAGCGCGTCGGCGGAGGCCGTCGTCGTGGTCAGCGGGCAGCCGTACGTGGACAAGGACTCGGCGAAGAAGGACGAGTCGGTGCTCAAGGTCGCCGAGCAGTTCGACCGCGTCGGGACGATCGTCGTCGCCGGCAACGGCTCGACCGGCGGCAACCTGGTCGCGGCCGTCCGCAGCGACCCGGTGCTGGTGCAGAGCATCTCCACCGTCGACAACGCCAACACCGTCCAGGGCCAGCTGGTCACCGCCCTCGCGATGGTGCAGCAGGTGACCGAGAAGAAGGCCGGGCAGTACGGCGTCGGCGACAACGCCACCCTGCTGCCTAGACTGCCCCAGTGAGCGAGCGACGTACCCCGGTGTCCGGATCCAGCCGTACGCACGAGCGGGAGGGGGCCGCGTGAGTCTGCTCGGTCGACTGTTGATCGCCGGGGCGGGCGCCGCCGCCGCCCGGTACGCGCTGCGCGAGGTGCGCACCTCGCCGGCCGGCCCCGCCCTGGACCGGACGAACTTCCGCGGCCGCACGGTGACCCTGGCCGCCGGGCCGGCGCTCGCCGCCGGGGCCGCCGGAGCGGGCGCGTTCGGCGCCTCCAGCGCGTCCTCGGGGGCCGCGGCCCTGGTCGCCGGGGTGGGCGCCGGGGCCGTCGGGCTCTACGACGACGTGGTGGGGGCGCGGCCGGAGCAGAAGGCGGCCAAGGGCTTCGCCGGTCACCTGGCCGCGCTGCGCGAGGGCCGGGTCACCGCCGGGCTCGTCAAGGTCGTCGGGGTGGGCGCGGCAGGGCTCGGCGCCGCCGCGCTGCTCGCCACCGACCCCCGGGTGGCCGGGCACCGCCGCCGCCAGCGGCAGGGCACGCTGGGGCGGGGCCTCGACGTGCTGCTCGGCGCGGGCGTCATCGCCGGCACCGCGAACCTGCTGAACCTGCTCGACCTGCGACCCGGCCGGGCGCTGAAGTCCGGCATCCTGCTCGGCGCCCCGCTGGCCGCCGGCCCGCACGGCGGGATCGCCGCGGGCGCGGTCGGCGCCGCCGCCGGGCTGCTCCCCGACGACCTCGGCGAGGACGTGATGCTCGGCGACAGCGGCGCGAACGCGCTCGGCGCGCTGCTGGGCGTGGCGCTGGCCGCGCGTACCGGGCCGGTCGGGCGGGCCGGGCTGCTCGCCGTGCTCGCCGGCCTCACCGCGGCCAGCGAGAAGGTCAGCTTCACCCAGGTCATCCAGCGCACCCCCGGGCTGCGCGAACTCGACGCGCTGGGCCGTCGCGCCGACTGACGTGACGACCCCGGCACCCCTCGCCGGCGCCGGCCGCGTCGCCGGAGCGGCCGCGCTCATCGCCGTCCTCACCGTGCTCAGCCGGCTCGCCGGGTTCGGCCGCACCGCCGTCTTCACCTGGGTCGTGCAGAAGAGCGACCTCGGCGGCATGTACGTGATCGCCAACACGGTCCCGAACATCATCTTCGAGATCGTCGCGGGCGGCGCGCTGGCGAGTCTGGTCGTACCGCTGCTGGCCGGGCCGGTCGCGGCCGGGGACCGGCGCGCGGTGGCCGCCACCACCGGCGCGCTGCTCACCTGGACGGTCACCCTGCTGGTGCCGCTGGCCGTGCTGGTCGCGGTGGCGGCCGACCCGGTCGTGTCGCTGATCAGCGAGGGGCGCTCCGAGGCGGAGGTGGCCGCCGGCGCGCGGATGCTGCGGGTCTTCGCCCCGCAGTTGCCGCTCTACGGCGTCGGCATCGTGCTGACCGGCGTGCTCCAGGCGCACCGCCGGTTCGCCTGGCCGGTGATCGCGCCGCTGCTGTCCAGCCTCACCGTGATCGTGGTCTACCTCGCCTTCGGCGGCGCCGAGGGACGTGGCGCGAGCGTGGCGCAGGTGAGCCGTGGCGGCGAGCTGATCCTGTCGGGCGGCACCACGGCGGGCGTGGTGGTGCTGTCGCTGTCGCTGCTGATCCCGCTGCGCCGGCTGGGACTGCGGCTGCGCCCCGGGTACGCGTTCCCCGCCGACGCCCGGGCGCGGGTGACGGGGCTGGCGCTGGCGGGCGCCGTCACCGTCACCGCCCAGCAGATCGCGCTGCTGGTGCTGCTCAACCGGGTCTCCGGCGGCCCGACCGGCTCGCCGCAGGTGTTCAACCTGGCCCAGACCATGTACCTGCTGCCCTGGGCGGTGCTGGCGGTGCCGCTGGCCGTGGCGGCGTACCCGACGCTGGCGACCGCGGCGGCCGCCGGGGACGACGGGGACTACCGGCGCACGCTCTCCTCGACCGCGCGCGGCGTGCTGCTGTTCAGCTGCCTCGGCGCGGCGGCCCTGGTCGGCACCGCCGCGCCGGTCGCCTCGTTCTTCTACCCGGACGATCCCGGGTCCACGGCCGCCGGGATCGCCGGCTTCGCCCCGGGGCTGCTCGGTTACGGCCTCTTCGCGGTGCTCTCCCGGGCCCTCTACGCCCGCGGCGACACCCGCCCCGCCACCGTGGCGATCACCGCCGGCTGGCTGGCCGTGCCGGTGGCGGCGGTGCCGCTGGCGGCCCTGCTCCCGGTGGCGGACCGGGTGCTGGCGGTCACCCTGGCCAACTCGGCCGGGATGCTGCTGCTCGGCGGCCTGCTGCTCGCCGCCGTGCTGCGCTCGGCCGGGGCCGCCGCGCTCGCCGGCGTCGGCCGGGCCGGCGCCGCCGGGCTGCTCGCCGGCGCCCTGGCGGCGCTCGCCGGGGCGGCCGCCGCCCGCTGGCTGGACGCGGCCGGCGACGGCACCCCGACGACACCGGCCGCACTCGTGCAGGGCATGCTGTCCGGAGTCCTGGTCGGCGTCGTGTTCCTCGCCGTCGTCTGGCTGGTCGACCGGCGGGACGTGCGACCGCTGCTGGCCGGGGTGCTCCGGCGGGTGAGCCGGGGCCGGCGCGGGCCGGCGGCTCCCGCCGAACGGACGGGTGAGGGTGAGATCCCCCCGGAACGGGGTGACGGGAAGGAGACGGTGTCCCGGTGAGCGGGTGCAGGACGGGTGACCGGCCGGCGGCGACCGACGAGCGGGGGTGGTCCCGGTGACGGAACCGACACCGGACACCAGTTGGCGCGGCACCGTGGCCCTGCTGCTCGCCTCCAGCACCGGCGGGGTCGGGCAGCACGTCCGTTCCCTCGCCCAGGGGCTGACCGCCGCGGGCGCCGCCGTGCTGGTCTGCGGGCCCGCCGCGACGCAGGAGCAGTTCGACTTCACCGGCGTCGGCGCCCGGTTCCGGCCGGTGGAGATCCCGGCCAGCCCGACCCCTGCCGACGCCCGTGCCGTGGCCACGCTGCGCCGGGCCCTCGCCGCCGAGCCGGTAGACGTGCTGCACGCCCACGGGCTGCGGGCCGGGCTGGTCGCCGTCCTCGCCCGGCCGGCCGTGCCCCTCGTGGTCACCTGGCACAACGCGGTGCTCGCCGGCGGGTTGCGCGGCGGCGTGTCCCGCCTCGTCGAGCGGGTCGTCGCCCGGGGCGCCCGGGTGGCCCTCGGCGCCTCCGCCGACCTCGTCGAGCGGGCCGCCGCGCTGGGCGCGACGGACGCCCGGCTCGCCCCGGTCGCCGCGCCGGCGCTGCCCGCGCCGCGCCGCCGCCGGGCCGCCGTCCGCGCCGAGTTCGGCGTCGGCCCGGACCAGCCGCTGATCCTCTCGGTCGGCCGGCTGCACCCGCAGAAGCGGTACGACGTGCTGGTCGACGCGGCCGCCCGGTGGCGCGCCCGGACCCCGGCGCCGGTCGTGGTGATCGCCGGCAGCGGCCCGGCCTACCTGCCGCTGGCCGCCCGGATCTCCGCCGCCCGGGCCCCGGTGACCCTGCTCGGGCACCGCACCGACGTGGCCGACCTGCTCGCCGGGGCCGACCTGGCGCTGGTGACCAGCGACTGGGAGGCCCGCCAGCTCTTCGCGCAGGAGGCGATGCGGGCCGGCGTACCGCTGGTGGCGACCGCCGTCGGCGGCCTGCCGGAGCTGGTCGGCGACGCCGCGGCGCTGGTGCCGCCGGGGGACGTGGACGCGGTCGACGCGGCCGTGCGTGCCCTGCTCGACGACGAGGCCGGCCGGGTCGAGCTGGGCCGGCGGGGCGCCGCCCGGGCCGCGACCTGGCCCACCGAGGCGGACACCCTCGCCCAGCTCGCGGCGCTCTACGCCGAGCTGGCTTCGGACGCGGCACGATCCGCGCTCCCCGGCACCGACGGCGGGCCCGCCGAACCCGGACGTGACGGTCACGCCCCGTCGACGGGACGCCGGTGATGTTGCGCAGACTCGCCCCGGCCCTGCTGACCCTGGTCGTGGTGGCGCTCGGCATCGCGGCGCTGACCGCCCGGCCGGACCGGGAGGCGCCCGAGCGCACCGCCGACTTCGTCGTGCTTGCCGGGGTGGCCGGGCTGCGCTGGGAGGACGTCGACCCGGAGACCACCCCGACGCTGTGGCGGATGGCCCGCGACGGCTCCATCGGCTCCCTCTCGGTGCGCTCCGCGCACCGGCCGACCTGCCCCGTGGACGGCTGGCTGACCCTCGGGGCGGGCAGCTACGCCGCCTGGAACGGCAGCCGGCAGGTCGGGGGCTGCCCCCCGACGGCGGTGACCGTGGAGCAACCCGACGGTATCGGCGCGAACCTGCCCGACCAGGAGAGCGTCGTCCTGCACAACCAGGAGCGGCTGCCGTGGGGCGCGGTGCCCGGCGCGCTGTCGGAGTCGGTGCGCTGCTCGGTGGCGGTCGGGCCCGGTGCGGCGGTGGCCGCCGCCCGGCCGTTCGGCCGGGTCGACCGGTACGCGGCCGCCCTGCCCGAGGACCCCGCCGAGCTGCTCGGCTCGTGCGTGCTGAGCATCGTCGACCTCGGCACGGTCGCCGGCGAGGACCCGACGACCCGGGCCGCGGCGGCGCGCGAGGCCGACACCCGGCTGGCCCGGGTGCTCGCCGCCCGGCCGCCCCGCTCGCTGGTGATCGTCGCCGGGGTGTCCGACACCGAGGTGCCGTCCCGGCTGCACGTGGCCGTCGCCGACGGGCCGGGCTGGGAGCGCGGGTGGCTCACCTCGGCCAGCACCGGCCGGGAGGGCTACCTGCAACTGGTCGACCTCGCACCGACCGCGCTCACCGCGCTGGGCCGGCCGCTGCCCGAGCGGCTCTTCCTCGGTCGGCCGGCCGAATCGGTCGGCGGGCGGCCGGCGGACCTGGCCACCGCGATCGCGCAGCCCGCCGACGCCGACCGGGAGGCGGCCGCCCAACGGCGGGTGGCGGACTGGTTCTTCGCCCTGCTCGCCGGCGTGCAGGTGCTCCTGGCGGTGGCGGTGCTGCCGTTGCTGCGCCGGGCCCGCCGGCACGCCGGCCCGTACGGCCCGGAGCCGGTGTCGCGGCGGGTCGTGTCGGTCGTCGAGCTGCTGCTGATCGGGGCCGCCCTGGCCGTGCCGGCGGCCCTGCTCGCCGACGCGGTGCCGTGGTGGCGCGGCGACCACGCCGGCGTCTACTTCGCCGGGGTGACCGTGCTGCTGCTGGTTGCCGCGACCGCGGTGGTCCGGTTGGCGCCGGGGTACGCGAGCACCCTCGGCCCGCTCGGCGCGGTGGCGGGGCTGACCACGCTGGCCGTCGGGGTGGACGTGCTCACCGGCGCCCGCCTCCAGCTCAACGGGGTGGTCGGCTACTCGGCCCTGGAGGGCGGCCGGTACGCCGGGCTGGGCACCGTCGGGCTCGGCGTGTTCCTGGCCGGCGCCCTGCTGAGCGCGGGGTGGCTGGCCCAGCGGGTCCGCCGGTCCTGGCGGCCGACCGTCATGGTGCTCGTCGGCGGCGCGGCCGTGGTGGTCGTCGGCAGCCCGTACCTGGGGTCCGACCCGGTCGGCGCGATCGCGCTGACCGCCGGGCTGAGCGTCGCCGCCGCGATCAGCGCCGGCGGCTGGCTGACGATCAGCCGGCTGGCCTGGGCGACCATGGCCGGGCTGGCGCTGACCATCGGCTTCGCGGTGCTGGACCTGCGCCGGCCCGCCGCCGAGCGGGGCAGCCTCGGCCGGTTCCTGGCCGCCGTCGGCGACGGCACCGGCGGGCTCACCGTGCACCGCTCCAGCACCGCCAACTTCGAGACCCTGGTCAACAGCCCGCTGACCGTGCTGGCCCTGGCCGGCGCCCTGCTGGTCTGGTTCGCCCTGCTCCAGCCGTGGGGCGGGCTGATGCGGCTGTTCGGCATCTACCCGGCGATGCGGGCGGCGATGGCCGGCACCGCCGTCGCCGCGGTGATCGGCGGGGTGCTGGGCGGCGATGCCCTGGACGTGGCCGGCGCGGCCGGGGCCCTGGTGGTGCCGATGGCGGCGCTGGCCGCGCTGCGGGTGCTCGACCACTCGACCGACCGCACCCAGCCCGACGCGGCCGGCCAGAGCGACGGTGGGCCGGGCGGGGCCGGCGACGGGCCGGACGGCGGCGGGGGATCGGACGACGGCGGCCCGGACGGCCCGGGGGCGGGCGGCGGGGCGGGCACCGCGGATCCGGTCGCCGGGCCGGACGCGCCGGCCGGCCGGCCATCGACCGAGGTCACGGCCTCCTGACCGGGTCGGCGACACCCGGACGGCCGGTACGGGTGCGCCGGGCGGCGGGGGCGGGTGAGGTGTTACCGTGGAATCCCGTGGATCGCGTGATCACTTTGCTGATCGGCACGGCGGTCTGCACGACCGCGACAGACGACACGGGAGCAGGCCTTGGCCCCTTCAGCACGGACGACCAGGCACATTTTCGTCACCGGGGGCGTCGCCTCCTCGCTGGGTAAGGGCCTCACCGCCTCCAGCCTCGGCAACCTGCTCACCGCGCGCGGCCTGCGCGTGGTCATGCAGAAGCTCGACCCCTACCTCAACGTCGACCCGGGGACGATGAACCCGTTCCAGCACGGCGAGGTCTTCGTGACCGAGGACGGCGCCGAGACCGACCTCGACGTCGGGCACTACGAGCGCTTCCTGGACCGGGCGCTCTCCGGGAAGGCGAACGTCACCACCGGCCAGATCTACTCAGACGTGATCGCGAAGGAGCGGCGCGGCGAGTACCTGGGCGACACCGTCCAGGTCATCCCGCACATCACCAACGAGATCAAGTCGCGGATCCTGGCCATGGCCGACCCGGACGACGACGGCCAGGTGCCGGACGTCGTGATCACCGAGGTCGGCGGCACGGTCGGCGACATCGAGTCGCTGCCGTTCCTGGAGGCGATCCGGCAGGTCCGCCACGACCTGGGCCGGGACAACTGCTTCTACCTGCACGTCTCGCTGGTGCCGTACCTGGCGCCGTCGGGGGAGCTGAAGACCAAGCCGACCCAGCACTCGGTGGCCCAGCTGCGCAGCATCGGCATCCAGCCCGACGCGCTGGTGCTGCGCTGCGACCGGGAGATCCCCGACAAGGTCAAGCAGAAGCTGTCGCTCTACTGCGACGTCGACCGCGAGGCGGTCACCGCCGCCCCGGACGCGCCGAGCATCTACGACATCCCCAAGGTGCTGCACCGGGAGGGCCTCGACGCGTACGTGGTGCGCCGGCTCGGCCTCTCCTTCCGCGACGTGGACTGGGCCAGCTGGGACGACCTGCTGGACCGGGTGCACCAGCCCCGGCACACCGTCACCGTCGCCGTGGTCGGCAAGTACGTCGACCTGCCCGACGCCTACCTGTCGGTGAGCGAGGCGATCCGGGCCGCCGGCTTCGGCCACCGGGCCCGGGTGCAGCTGCGCTGGGTGCCCAGCGACGAGTGCGTCACCCCGACCGGCGCCGCGGCCGCCCTGGCCGGCGTCGACGGCATCGTCATCCCGGGCGGCTTCGGGGTGCGCGGCATCGAGGGCAAGATCGGCACCGCCCGGTACGCCCGGGAGAACGGCATCCCGCTGCTCGGCCTCTGCCTCGGCCTGCAGTGCATGACCATCGAGGTGGCCCGGCACCTGGCCGGCCTGGAGGGCGCCAACTCGCTGGAGTTCGACGAGGAGGCGAAGCACCCGGTCATCGCCACCATGGCCGACCAGGAGGACATCGTCGCCGGCAGGGGCGACCTGGGCGGCACGATGCGGCTCGGGGCGTACCCGGCGAAGCTGACCGAGGGCTCGCTGGTCGCCGAGGCGTACGGCAGCACCGAGATCAGCGAGCGGCACCGGCACCGGTACGAGGTGAACAACGCCTACCGGGACCAGCTCACCAAGGCGGGCCTGCGCTTCTCCGGCACCTCGCCGGACGGCCGGCTGGTCGAGTTCATCGAGCTGGACCGCGGCCTGCACCCGTTCTTCGTGGCCACCCAGGCGCACCCGGAGCTGAAGAGCCGCCCGACCCGGCCGCACCCGCTCTTCGCCTCCTTCGTCAAGGCGGCCGTGGCGTACTCCGAGGCCGACCAGCTCCCGGTGGACCTGGAGGCGGCGGAGAAGGCGGCGGCGAAGAAGGCCGCCCGCAACGGCGGCGCCGCCGCGAAGGCGGCGTCGGCCTCGTGAGCGAGCGGAGCGGGCGACCCGTCGGGCACAGCAGCGCGGCGCCTCACGCCTCCGTCACGCCGAGCGGGGCGGCGGCGTGAGCGCCGTCGAGCACCGCTACGAGGTGCGCTCCCGCACCGAGCGCTACCGCGGCCGGATCTTCGACGTGGTCAGCGAGGAGGTGACCATGCCGGGCGGCGGGACGGGAGTCCGGGACTTCGTCCGGCACGTCGGTGCGGTGGCCGTGGTGGCACTCGACTCCGCCGGCCAGGTGGTGCTGATCCGCCAGTACCGCCACCCCGTCGGCCGGCACCTGTGGGAGCTGCCCGCCGGGCTGACCGACGTCTCCGGCGAGGACCTGGCCGCCGCCGCGGCCCGGGAGCTGGCCGAGGAGGTCGACCTCGTCGCGGGGCGGCTCGACGTCCTGGTCGACCTGCACAGCTCGCCGGGTTTCACCAACGAGCTGGTCCGGGTGTTCCTGGCCCGGGACCTGACCGACGTGCCGGCCGAGCAGCGCCACGAGCGCAGCGAGGAGGAGGCCGACCTCCAGGTCGTCCGGATCGACCTGGACGAGGCGGTCGGCATGGTCCTCGCGGGGGAGATCACCAACGCGTCCTGCGTGGCCGGGCTGCTCGCCGCGGCCCGGGGCCGCGACGCCGGCTGGTCGGCGCTGCGTCGGGCGGACACGCCGCCACCGCGCTGAGCCGGCCGCGCCGGACGCGGTACGTGGAAAGGGGCCGTGCGGTTCGCCGCACGGCCCCGTCGTCGTTCCGGTCGGGTCAGTCGCGCAGCGGCCGGCCCTGCCCGTCGACGCCACCGTTGACGAGGATCAGGATGCCGTCGATGAGGCCCCAGATGCTGCCGAAGCCGCAGGTCACGATGCTCACCACGAGCTGGAGGACACCGGTCTTGGTGTCGCCCATGTAGAACCGGCCGGCACCGAAGCCGCCCAGGAAGATGCCGAGGAGACCGGCGACGAGCTTGCTCTTGTCGGAAACGCCCGTCGGGTACCCGGGCTGGTAAGGAGGTGTGGTCATGAGGCGACACCCTAGTGATCCACTCTCGTCGTGTCCGCAGCGGGACCCACTGGATGGGACGATAATGGACGAACACTGTCCTGACGGCTGAGGGGGCGTCCCACCGCCGGCCGGGTCGACGCCTGACACTTCGTCAGGGTGGGCGGGCACCGGATGTCACTGTGCTGGCTCATTTCGGGCGGCGGCGCGCCTAGACTGCCGCCGACGGGACCGGTGGACCGCGGCGGCAATGGGGTCGTCGTGGCGCCGAGCAGTCGGGGGAGAGCAGCCCCGGAGAGAGGTGTCTGCATCGTGAAGGTCGGAATCCCCCGCGAGGTCAAGAACCACGAGTACCGCGTGGCGATCACGCCGGCGGGCATCAACGAGTTCGTCCGCAGCGGTCACCAGGTCTTCGTCGAGGCCGGCGCCGGGGTCGGGTCCAGCATCAGCGACGACGACTTCGCCGCCGCCGGGGCCAAGATCCTGGCCACCGCCGACGAGGTGTGGGACACCGCCGAGCTGGTGCTCAAGGTCAAGGAGCCGGTCGCCGAGGAGTACCACCGGATGCGCGAGGGGCAGGTGCTCTTCACCTACCTGCACCTGGCCGCGTCCAAGGAGTGCACCGACGCGCTGCTCGACCGCAAGGTGACCGGCATCGCCTACGAGACGGTGGAGCTGCCGGACCGGTCGCTGCCCCTGCTCGCCCCGATGTCCGAGGTGGCGGGCCGGCTCGCACCGCAGGTCGGCGCGTACCACCTGCAGGCGCAGGGCGGCGGGCGGGGCATCCTGATGGGCGGCGTCTCCGGCGTCTACGCCGCGAAGACCGTGGTCATCGGCGCCGGCGTCTCTGGCATGAACGCCGCCGCGATCGCGCTCGGCCTGCAGGCCGAGGTGCTGCTGCTGGACAAGAACGTCGCCCGGCTGCGCCAGGCCGACGCCATCTACCGCGGCCACCTGCAGACGGTCGCCTCCAACGCGTACGAGATCGAGCGGGCCGTGCTCGACGCGGACCTGGTCATCGGCGCGGTGCTGGTGCCCGGCGCGAAGGCCCCGACCCTGATCTCCAACGAGTTGGTCTCCCGGATGAAGCCGGGCAGCGTGCTGGTCGACATCTCCATCGACCAGGGCGGCTGCTTCGAGGACTCGCGTCCCACCACGCACGCCGACCCGACCTACAAGGTCCACGAGTCGATCTTCTACTGCGTGGCGAACATGCCGGGCGCCGTGCCGCACACCAGCACCTACGCGCTGACCAACGTCACCCTGCCGTACGCCCTGGAGCTGGCCAACCACGGCTGGCGGGAGGCGCTGCGCCGCGACCCGGCGCTGGCGCTGGGCCTGAACACCCACGACGGCCAGGTCACCTACGGCCCGGTCGCCGAGGCGCACGGCATGCGGGCCCTGCCGCTGGCCGACGCGCTGGCCTGAGGGGCGGCGGGCTGACCGGCACACCGGACGGGGCCGGCGCGGGCGCGGAGCCCG
>NZ_JBFAVI010000163.1:0-16004 GCF_040679695.1 Micromonospora sp. NPDC052213 | reverse complement strand
CGGAGGATCACCTCCGCACCCGGCGCCTGGCTGCTACAGCTCCCGCACCCGCACGTTGCGGATCTCGATCAGGTCGCTGTTGCCGTGGTTCTGCAACCCGACGTATCCGCTCAGGAACTGGCGCAGGTCCGTGGGCGGGTCGCCCTGGCGGGACGAGGCCTTGCCCGGCGTGTTGTCGAACTTGTTGATCACGACGCCGTTTCGGGTGATCGTGTAGTGCTGCCCGACCACCCGGATCTCGTAGTCGTTCCACTGGCCCTTCGGGGTCACCCCGGCCTGGTCCAGCCCGATCGGGTCGAAGTTGTAGATCGACCCGGTCTTCTGCGGCTCGCCGGTGGGGCCGTCGTAGATCTGGATCTCGTGGCCGCAGTAGATGGCCACCCATGCCTGGGAACTACGGGCCGACCCGACCGTCCCGCAGCTGCCGGCCGGTCGCTGGTCGAGCGGGATTCTGGGATCCGGGAACCGGACGAAGGCGCCGCTGTTGGCGTACGTGTTGCCGGTGGAGACGTCCCGGAACTGCAGCCGCAGGGAGAAGTCCGCGAACTCCTGCTTGGCGTACCAGAGCATGCCGAGCCCGCCCGAGCTGCGGATCGAGCCGTCCGGCTGGAGCGTGAACGACCCGCCGGGCGCCTGCCGCCAGTCGGCGAGCGAGCCCGCCGAGCCGTCGAAGATCGGCTGGTAGCCGGGGGCCTTGCCGATCGGCGACTGGGCGGCGGCCTTCTGCAGCGCGGACGCCTCGCGGCTGTCGAGGACGCCGGCCTTGCGCAGGTCGCCCACCACAGCGGCGACGTGGCTCACGAACTGGCCGTGGTCGGTCCACATGCGCTCGTCGTCGATCAGGTCGTTGACCGTGCAGTCGCCGCCCACCTCGTGGTTGGTCACCCCGGTGTCGGTGTCGAGCATCCGCACGGTCCTGCGGGTGTCCGGTGCGGCGCAGCCGACGACCACCTCGATCGTGCCGGTGGCCACCTCGCCGTCGGCGTAGGTCACCTTCACCGTCGCCTGGTAGGTGCCGAACTTCGCGTACGTGTGGGTGGGGTCGGCCTCGCGCGACGGCGCGCTGCCGTCACCGAAGTTCCACTCCCAGGCCACGCCGCCGGCCTTCGCGCTGGAGAAGGCGATGGTCTTCGGGTTGCTCTGCGCGACGGCCCGCGCGGTGGCGTGGTTCGGGTTCGGCGTGGCCGGGCCGCCCTGGTAGGCGATCCGGATCAGCTTCTGGTTCGGGTGCAGGCTGAAGAACCCGCCGGCGTAGTCCAGCAGGTAGAGCGCGCCGTCCGGGCCGAACTTGGCGTCCATCCAGGACTGGAGCTGGGTGCCGCCGCTGCCCGAGCGGATGATGCTGCGCAGGTCCTCGGCGAAGGCCGGGGGTCCCTGCTTCGGCACGTTCGCCGGGTCGACGGTCACCGCGACGCGGTTGTTGGCGTTGGACTGGTCACCGATGAACCACTTGTTGTCCCAGTACGCCGGCCAGGCCACGCCGCTGTCGACGTCGACCTTCTCCCGCTGGTAGGTGGGGCCGTCCATGATCGCCTGGCCGCCGCCCTTGAGGTACGGCTGGGTGAACGTCTCCTGCCCGACCTGGTAGGTCGGCAGGCCGCTGCCGTCGGTGCGCTTCGGGTAGACCGGGCCACCGCCCTGCGGCGAGTACCAGATCATGTTGTCCCGCGCCGGCGGGATGTCGACCAGCCCGGTGTTGCGCGGCGAGGTGTTCTTCAGGTTGTCGCAGTCGTACCAGCCGGCGAGCACGTTGGCGTCGGTGTTGCTGCGGTCCCGGTAGGGCTGCCGGTTGCCCATGCAGTACGGCCAGCCCTGGTTGCCGGCGGAGGTGATGATCGTCGCCGTCTCGTACTTCGCCGGTCCGAGCTCCGGGTTGGGGCCACCGGCGTCCGGGCCGACCCACGCGGCGGTCAGCCAGTCGTTGACCGGGTCCCAGGCGATCCGCGCGATGTTGCGGACACCCATCACGTAGATCTCCGGGCGGGTCTTGCCGCCGCCCTCCTCCTTGCCGGTGAACAGGTTGCCGTCGGGGATGGTGTAGGTGCCGTCCGGCTCCGGGTGGATCCGCAGGATCTTGCCGTTGAGGTCGTTGGTGTTGCCGGAGGTACGCCGGGCGTCCTGGAACGACACGCCCTGGTACTCCTGGGTCCAGTTGTTGCCGGAGTAGCCGCTGGAGCCGCCGGACGAGTTGCTGTCGCCGGTACCGATGTAGAGGTTGCCGCTCTCGTCGAAGGTCATGCCACCGCCCGCGTGGCAGCAGCTGTGGATCTGCGTGTCCCAGCGCAGCAGGTCCTTGCGGGTGCCCTGGTCGATGGTCTGCTTCGCGGCGTCGTAGGTGAACCGGGACACCGTCCGCTGGCCGATCCGCTTGACCCGGTCGATCGACTCGTGCGGCATCCAGTAGACGTAGATCCAGCGGTTCTGCGCGAACTGCGGGTCGAGGGTGATGCCGACCAGGCCCTCCTCGTTCTTCACCAGTTCGCTGCCGCTGCCCCGGTTGCCCATCACGGCGAGGGTGGTGAGGAGCTTGACCTGCTTGGTCTTCGGGTCCCACTGGTGGATGGTCCCGCAGCCGAGGCCGACCTTGGGGTCGTCCCAGCTGACGACCGGCCCGGACGGGCAGGCCGCCTTGCCGACGTAGAACACCGTGCCGTCGGGCGCGATGGTCAGGCCGTGCGGCTCGCCGATCTGGTCGAGCTGGCCCGGCTGGTTGGTGGCGGTCAGCCGCTCGATCCGGTAGTTCGAGGCGACGGTCGCCTGGCAGTCGCCGCGGACCAGCCCGGCGGTCCACCTGATCGCGCCGAGCAGGTGGCTGCGGAACTGCTTGTCGGTGGTGTAGCTGGCCTCGGTACGCCCCATGCCGGTGTAGAAGGACCGGCCGCCGTCGTAGTCCTGGCACCAGGAGATCGGGTGGAAGGGACCGTTGCCGCTCAGGCCCGGGTTGTAGGTGCCCTCCTCGACCTGCGCGACGGTGTGCACCCGGCCGGTCGGGCTCGGGTCCCAGTTGATCCACTGGTCGGAACGCTTCCAGGTCAGCGGCAGGCCCTGGTTGGCCGGGTGCTGCCGGTCGGTGAGGTCGACCACGGCCTGCTGCACCGTGCTGTCCGGCGGCGGGCCGGCGTCGGGGCCGATCAGCCACAGCTCGGCGAGCTGGATCAGCGGTTCCCCGCTGTTGGCGGTGACGTTGAGCCGGTAGTGCTGGTAGGCCTTGCTGTTGGTGAAGCTGAACTGCCGAGTCTGGAACCGCTGCGGGAACGTCTCGTTGCTGCGGGTGTCCAGGTCCGTCCAGGTGGTCCCGTCCTCGGAGCCCTGCAGGGTCCAGTTCTTCGGGTCCCGGCCGGGGAAGTCGTTGGCGGAGGTCAGCGCGTAGCGGCTCACCACCACCGGCTTCGCCAGCTTCACCGCCAGCCAGCCGGTCGGGTTGAAGGTCAGCCACTTGGTCCCGGTCGACCCGTCGATCGCCTTCGCGGCGGTCTCGTTCGGCGGGTTCTCCGCGCTCGCCGAGGCGGAGACGGGCTTCTCGGCGTTCGGCAGGCCGGCGGCCGGGCGGGTGCCGATCAGGCCGGTGAACCAGGCGGAGGTGGGTTGGGCGCGGGCCGCGTCGTGCACGCCGAGGAAACCGCCGCCGCCCTTGATGTACGCCTGGAACGCGGCCTCCTGGGCGTCGTCGAGGGTGACCCCGTTGGCGGACAGGAACACCACGCTCCGGTACCGGGCCAGGTTGCCGAAGGTGAACACCCCCGGGTCGGCGGACGCGTCGACGGCGAAGCCGTGCTCCGCGCCCAGGTCCCGGATCGCGTCGACAGCCTTGGTGACCGGGTCGTCCTGCTGGTCCACCGGACCGTGGAAGACCAGCAGCTTCACCGCGGCAGCGGCCTCGGCGGGTGCCGCCTGCACGGGCGTCGGGCCGGCGGCGTGCGCGGGCAGGGCCAGCAGGCCGAGCGTCAGCACGGCGCTCGCGGCGAGGGCGCTCGTGCGTCGGAGGGCCCGGCGGGTGACCGGTGGTCGGGAGGCTGTGACGTCGACGGGCCGACGTCCGCCCCATCGGGACAGCCGGAAACGGCGTTGTTGGGCCATTTCGACTCCTTCACGGGTGAGGTGTGGCGGAGGTGCGTTGTCCGAGCGGGTCGAGCAGGAGACGGTGCGGTCAGGAGATGCCGGCGGGCCACGGCGGTGACGCGGTCCGGGGTGACCGCCGGTCCGTGCAGCTCCGGACGGACCGGCGGCTGGCGCCCCTCGCCAGCGGCGCGGTGGCCGTCGGCGGTCAGTTGTGCTGGTGCTGCCCGGCGTCGGCGGTGGTGCCGGTGGCGTTCGCCGGGTGGGAGTGGTGGCCGTGGCCCGGAGGCATCGCCCCGTCCTCGTCCAGGACGTGCAGCATGGTCGACATGCCGCCGTCGGAGTGGAACTGCATGTGGCAGTGCAGCATCCAGTGCCCCGGTCCGACCGAGTCACTGGCCGTCACCTGGAACCCGAACGAGTCGCCGGGGCCGAGCGGCTTGTTGTCGATGATCGGGATGCCGTCGGCGAACGGCTGTCCGTTGTCCACCAGGCCGGTCCGGGTGTCCGCCCAGGAGTGGCCGTGCAGGTGGAAGGTGTGCATGTCGTTGCCGATGCCGACGACGATGAACTCGACCTTCTCCCCCTTGCGGGCGACCAGGCAGGTCGGCCCCGGCTGCGGGTTCTGCGCGTCGCAGGTGTCGGCGGCCGCGCCGCGGCGCAGGTTGATGCTCTGCCGATCGCCGAAGACCACCGTGTAGGTGCGATCCGGTTTCGGGTCGCCGGGTCGCCGGACCACCAGCCCGCCGAAGAGCCCCGCGCCGAGGCCCTGGGTGCCGTGCGGACCGCCCACCACGTGGTCGTGGTACCACCAGTAGCCGGCCGTGCCCGGCGAACCGGTCTTCCTGTTCCGCTGCTGGGCGAACCAGGTGTACGTGCGCGACTCGCCGGGCGGGACGAAGGAGCCGCTCTGCACGGTGCCGTCGGAGAGCTGGGTGTACTTGACCCCGTGCACGTGCAGCGAGACGCCCAGCGGATGCGCCGGGTCGGTACGCAGCTGCGTCAGGGTGGCCGCCGGCACCAGGTTGTGCAGGGTGATGGCGACGCATTCCCCCTCGGTCATCTCGATCGTCGGGCCCGGGTAGGAGGCCGTCTGCGGGGTGAGGCCGTAGCCGAGCCGGATCTGGGTGCCGTCCTTGGGCAGCTCCACCGCGTACAGCTGCATGCTGCGGTCCGGCCTGGCGCAGCCTTCCGGCCGTTCGGCGAAGAACGCCCCGGAGCGGGCGGCGGCCAGGCCGCCGGCGCCGACCAGGGTCAGCAGGACGGTGGCCGCCACCACCAGCAGCCGGCGGGTGCTCGGTCCGCGGCGCTTGCCGGCACGGTCGTGCTCGGGCGCGCCGCCGTCCCCGGGCGGTGGGGGGTCCTCGACGAGACGCCAGGCGCTCACCGGTCACCCCGCAGGTCGACGATGCGCTGGTAGCTGCGCTCGGCGGCGCCGAGGGAGCCCGGCGGGTTGGGCTGGGCGTTCGGCCCGGTGTCCTGCTCCCACAGGTACGTGAACCGGCCGCCCCCGTCGAGCTCGGTGAAGAACTCGGCGAACGGGATGACCCCGGCGCCGAACTCGACGTCCAGGTAGGAGTTGCCCTGCTGCGGGTCGGGCAGCGGGACGCCGTCCTTGACGTGGAACAGCGGGAACCGGTGCGGATGCGCGTTGACGTAGTCGACCGGCCGGAACCCCGGGTACTTGCGGGCACCGCCGTACGCCCACAGGATGTCCATCTCCAGGAACACGTACCGGGGATCGGTCAGCTCCAGGAACAGGTCGTACAGCCGCACGTCGGGCCGGTCGACGGCGAAGCTGAACTCGATGGTGTGGTTGTGCTGGTAGAGCTTGATCCCCCGGGCCGCGGCGGCGGCGCCCCACGCGTTGAACTCGGCGGCGGCGGCCTGGTACCCGGCGACGGTGCGGTTGCCGGTGGGCGCCTGCGCGGTGCCGAGGGCCGGCATGCCGAGGGTCTCGGCGACGTCCAGTTCCCACTCCAGGTTGTTCCGGAAGTCGCCGAGCCCGCGGTGGCTGCCGGCCGCCTTCAGCCCGTTGTCGTCGAGCAGCTGGCGGATCTGCGCCGGCGTGATCGGGCCGACGTTGCCCTGGGTGTAGCCGGCGAACTCCACCTCCCGGTAGCCGATGCGGGACAGCTCCTCGAAGACGGCCGCGAAGCCGAACTGCGTGACCTTGTCCCGGACGCTGTAGAGCTGGATGCCCAGGTGCCCGCGCGGCACCAGGTGGCCGTTCGAGGCGTCGCCGGACGCCGTGGCGGGAAGCGCTCCGGCGAGGCTGGCCGCGCCGACCGCGACGGTGGAGCCGGCGAGGCCGCGCAGTAACGCCCGACGGTCGATCCTGTTCTTCGCCATGGTTGTTCCCTTCGATCGTCAGCAGCAGCTGCTCGGGTTGGCAGAGGAGGGCGCGCCGCCGGGGCAGCACGCGGAGAGCGGCGCGATCCGCACGTTGCGGAAGCTCACGACGTCGGCGGTGCCGTGGTTCTGCAGTCCGATGTATCCGCGGGCGTGCTGGCGGCCGGCGCCGCCCGGGTCGTCGGCCCGGGGCGGGCTGAACACCGCGTCCGGGGTGTTCACGTACTCGTTGATCAGTTCGCCGTTGCGGAAGACGGAGTAGTGCTGGCCCACCACCCGGATCTCGTAGTCGTTCCAGGTGCCCTTCGGGGCCACCTTCGCGCCGGCCAGGTCGACCCGGTCGAAGCCGTACACCGATCCGCTCTTGTACTGGTCGCCGTCGGGCCGGTCGTGGATCTGCAGCTCGTGGCCGTACTTGATGGCCACCCACTCGGGGCGGGACTCCTGGGCGTGGCCGTGCACGTCGGGGAAGCGGACGAAGACCCCGCTGTTGGCGCGGCCGGCGCCGGGGGCGTCGTCGCGCCACTGCAGCTTCAGCGAGAAGTCGCCGTACTCGGCGGTGGGTAGCCAGAGCATGCCGAGGCCGGGGACGGCCCGGCTGGTGATCGAGCCGTCGGCGTTGCGGGTGAAGCCGCCCGCGCCGACGTGCTCCCACCGGCCGAACGACGCCGCCGAGGCGTCCAGCAGCGGCTGGTAGCCGTTCTTCCCGTCCGGCTTGCCGACGCCGGAGCGGGCGGCGGCGCTCACCAGGCGACCGTGTTCCTTGTGGTCGATCAGGCCGAGGTGGTGCAGGTGCTCCGCGACGTCCGTGACGTGCTTGACGAACTGGCCGTGGTGGGGCCACGCCTTCTCGTCGTGGATGGCGTTGTTGATCGTGCAGCCGTCGGCGACCACCCGGTTCGGCACGCCGCTGTCCACCGTGCCGAGCCACACCGTCGGCCGGGTGTCCGGCACCGGGCAGGCGCCGGGGCCGCTGGCGACCACGGTGAAGGTGACCGACGCGGTGCCCGAGGTGTTGCCGGCCTTGTCGGTGGCCCGGTAGCTGACCGTGTGCCCGCCGGGCTGGTTCACGGTGACCGGCGCCGAGTAGCGGGCGTACGGCTGCCCGTCGAGGGAGTACTCGATCCGGTCCACGCCCGAGCCGGCGTCGGCGGCGGTGAGGATGACGGTGGCGCTGCCGAGGTAGGCGCCGTGGTCGTCGAGCTGGCCGGAGAGCGCCGCCGTGACGGTCGGCGGGGTGGTGTCCGGCGCCGGCGGGTCGACCACGGTGAACGACACCGACTGGGCGGCCGAGGTGTTGCCGGCCTTGTCGGTGGCCCGGTAGCTGACCGTGTGCTGGCCGACCTGGTTGACGGTGACCGGCGCCGAGTAGGCGGCGTAGGGCTGCCCGTCGAGGGAGTACTCGATCCGGTCCACCCCGGTGCCGGCGTCCGTGGCCGAGATGGTGACCGTGGCGGCGCCGACGTACGCCCCGGCGCTGTCCCGCTGGCCGCTCACCGTGGCGGTCGCCGTGGGTGGCGTGGTGTCCGGGGCGGGCGGCTGCACCACGGTGAACGACACCGACTGCGCGGCCGAGGTGTTGCCCGCCTTGTCCGTCGCCCGGTAGCTCAGCGTGTGCTGCCCCGGCTGGTTGACCGTCACCGGCGCGGAGTAGCCGGCGTAGGCGCCCCCGTCCAGGGAGTACTCGATCCGGTCGACACCCGACTCGGTGTCCGTGGCCGACAGCGTCACGGTGGCGCTGCCGACGTAGGCGCCGTTGTCGTCGCGCTGCCCGGTGACCGCGGCCGTCGCGGTCGGCGGGGTCGTGTCCGGCTCCGGCGGTCGCACCACGGTGAACGACACCGACTGCGCGGCCGAGGTGTTGCCGGCCTTGTCCGTCGCCCGGTAGCTCAGCGTGTGCTGGCCGGGCTGGGTCACCGCGACCGGCGCGGTGTAGGTGGCGTACGGCTGCCCGTCGAGGGAGTACTCGATCCGGTCGACGCCCGACTCCGTGTCGGTGGCCGACAGCGTCACCGTCGCCGAGCCCACGTACGCGCCGTTGTCGTCGCGCTCCCCGGTGAGTGCGGCCGTCGCGGTCGGCGGGGTGGTGTCCGGCTTCGGCGGTTCCACCACCGTGAAGGCGACCGACTGTGCCGCGGAGGTGTTCCCCGCCTTGTCCGTGGCCCGGTACGTCACCGTGTGCTGCCCCGGTTGGTTGACCGTCACCGGCGCCGAGTAGGTGCCGTACGCGCCGCCGTCCAGGGAGTACTCGATCCGGTCGACACCCGACTCGGTGTCCGCGGCCGACAACGTCACCGTCGCCGAGCCCACGTACGCGCCGTTGTCGTCGCGCTGCCCGGTGACCGCGGCCGTCGCGGTCGGTGGGGTCGTGTCCGGCTTCGGCGCCTCCACCACCGTGAACGACACCGACTGCGGGGTCGAGGTGTTGCCCGCCTTGTCGGTGGCCCGGTACGTCACCGTGTGCTGCCCCGGCTGGTTGACCGTCACCGGCGCCGAGTAGGTGCCGTACGCGCCGCCGTCCAGGGAGTACTCGACCCGGTCGACGCCGGAGCCCTCGTCGGTCGCGGACAGCGTCACCGTCGCCGACCCCAGGTAGGCGCCGGTGTCGTTCCGCTCGCCCGACACCGCGGCCGACGCGGTCGGCGGCGTGGTGTCCGAGCCGCCACCGGTGACGACCAGGAGCCCGGTCATCCCGCCGTGGCCCGGGATGGCGCAGAAGTAGCGGTACGTGCCGGGCGAGAGCACCACGTCGACCGTCCACCGGCCCCCGTTGGCGTCCGTCGGGTCGGCCAGGATGTTCACGTCGACGTCGCTGTTGTACGCCGGGTTGGTGGTGTCGAACGTCAGGGTGTGCTGCATGCCGGTGGTGTTGCCGGTCGCGGCGCTGTTCTCGAACACGAGCGTCGCCGGCCCGGCGACGGCGGTGGTGGGCGCGGAGAGGTACGAGAGGAAGTTGTCGCCGGCGGTCCAGGTCAGCACCTGGGCCTGTAGCTGCCGGGGCGGCCCGCTCGCGTCGACTGTCCGTGCGCGGTCCGCGTCGACCGGGCGCGCGTTCGCCGGAGCCGCCACCAGTCCGGCGGTCACCAGCAGCAGGACCGCCGTGGCGACTGCCGCAATCGAATGCCGGAGCCGGCCCACGGAGAGCCGACCGGGCGGTGAGTACCCGTTCATGATTCCTCTTTCACGGTCCGAGAGGGACACCGGCGCAGCGTGCGTCGGCCGGCCGATGTCATGAGTGGTCAGCGCTGCCGCGTCCCGAGGCTTCGGGAGCTGCCCAGGGGCGGCAGGGGCACACCTGTCCGCGGATCCAGGTCGAGCGTCGTCACATGCCCGTACGAACCCTTCATCAGATCGACGGCTTCTTCGTGTCGGCAGCCTGTGCGGCCCCTCCCTGGCCGCACGAGGTCCTCGGCCGTGACCAGCTGTCACGGTCGTCCTGGGTGAACGGGGTCTGCCTGATGCCAGCGCCGAGCCGGTTCGCGCGCGCGTCAGACAGCTGCCACGTCGGGGTGACGGGATGTGAGTGAGAAGGGATGGGCATCGGTCAAGCCACGGAGCGTTTCCGCACCGGGGCGCTGTCTTGGAGCGCCGACCCGGGGTGCCATCCCTGGCCTTACCCGTGGCCGCCGGGCGTGTTGCGCCGCCTGGGACCACGGTCGAGAGTCACCGCGCCGCCGGTTCATCTCGATGAAACATATTGATGTGTCCCGACACTACTGACTTGCCGTCAGCGTGTCCAGACCTTTCGTCGCTGCTGACACTACTTTCATTCAGAATGACGAAAGTCGGCAGCGTCGCAGGTCGTGTGGGCGTTACACCGTGCCAGCACCTGCTTGAGGCGCCGGTCAGGAGACGGGTTCGGGGCAGCAGACCGTCAGCGCACCGGGGACGACCCGCACCTTGAGCCTGGTGACCTCCTTGCGGGCGCCGCCGTCAAGTTCGTACCTGCGCGGCGCCCCGAGGCGGACCCTGACCCTGCGGCCCCGCGTGACGCGTACGAACGGCGACTCCGCCGAGCGGCCGGCGGCCATCCGGCCGAGGGTGCGCGCCCAGTCCACCGCGCCGTCGGCGGTGGACACGCCAACCTCCAGGCAGCCGTCGTCGGGGCGGGCGTCGTCGAAGGCGGGGATGCCGCCGGTGATGGTGCCGACGTTGCCGAACAGCACGCAGCTCGCCTCGCCGTCGAACCACTCGGCGCCGTCGACGGTGATCCGGGTGCGGACCAGTTCGCCCCGGACGTGCCGCAGCCCCGTCCACATGTACGCGAGGCGGCCGAACCTGCCCTTGAGCGTGCGGTCGGCGTCGCGGATGAGGTCGCCGTCGAAGCCGGCGCCGGCCATCACGGCGAAGTGTTCGCCGTTGAGTCTGCCGAGGTCCAGGGCGCGGCGCGGGCCGCGCAGGCCGATCCGGACGGCCTCGGAGAGGTCCTCGGGGATGCCGAGGTTGGCGGCGAAGAGGTTGGCGGTGCCCGCGGGCAGGATCGCCATGGCGGCGCCCGAGCCGGCGAGGGCGTCGGCGCAGCGCTGCACCATGCCGTCGCCGCCCCACACGAAGACCAGCTCGGCGCCCTTCTTCAGCGCCTTACGGACCTTCTTCGGCGCCTTGCGGCTCTTCGGCACCTCGCACCAGATCAGGTTCTCGACCCCGGCGCCGGCCAGCTCCGCGCGTAGCGCGTCGAGGCCGCCGCCGAGGGTCTTCCTGCGGTGGGCGACGACCGCGACCGTGCCGAGGGCCGCCGGCGCGGCGTCCGCCGCGGTACTCGTGCTCATGGCCGGCGGTGATACCCAGCCCGCGCGGTTTCCACGCCCGGGCCGGTGAGGCGGGTCAGCCCCCGGCCGTCATCCGGGGACGCCGGGCGGCTGGCCGTCATCGCGCGTGCGCCAGCCACCGCCAGCGGGGCAGCTCCGCGACCACGGTCAGCAGCACCAGCGCCGTCGTGGCGACGGCCACGCCTCGCGGCCACGCGAACCAGGCCGACACGCCGGCGGCGACCAGTTGCAGCACGACCAGCGCGATGGTGACGATGCCGGGCACCGGAACCAGCACCCGTGGCCTGTCCCCGGGGGTGGCGAAGACCGTCGGCAGCCCCACGAGGACGACCACCGAGGCGACCGCCAGGACCACCGAGTGCGAGGCGAGCGCCCACGGCGTCGCCACCCAGGCGATCAGTTCGGTGACGAACCGCAGCGCGGACGCCGGGCCGGGACGATTGGGCGAGGTCTGTTCGATCACGGCCGCGAGTATGGCCGGTCGGCGGGGGTGTCTGCCCGCCGACCGGCCGGAACAGCGCTACAGGGTACGGGCGAGGCGGTCGGCGAGGATGCGGGTGAACCGGGACGGGTCGGCCAGCTCCCCACCCTCGGCGAGCAGCGCCATGCCGTACAGCAGCTCGGCGGTCTCCTTCAGCGACTCCTCGGTGCCGCCCTCCTCGTGGGCCTTGCGCAGGCCGGTGACGAGCGGGTGCCCCGGGTTCAGCTCCAGGATCCGCTTGACCGCCGGCACCTCGTGCCCCATCGCCCGGTACATCTTCTCCAGCGTCGGGGTGATGTCGTGGGCGTCACCGACGACGCAGGCGGGCGAGGTGGTCAGCCGGGAGGAGAGGCGGACCTCCTTGACGGAGTCGGCGAGGGTGGCACCCATCCAGGTGAGCAGGTCGGCGAAGTCCTTGCGCTGCTGCTCGCGCTCGGCCTCGGCCTCCTTCTTCTCCTCCTCGGTGTCCAGGTCGACCTGGCCCTTGGCGATCGAGCGCAGGGTCCGGCCGTCGTACTGGCCGACGCGCTCGACCCACACCTCGTCGACCGGGTCGGTGAGCAGCAGCACCTCGTAGCCCTTGGCGCGGAACGCCTCCATGTGCGGCGAGTTCTCGATCATCGAGCGGGACTCACCGGTGGCGTAGTAGATGTCGGCCTGCCCGTCCTTCATCCGGCTGACGTAGCCGGCGAGCTCGGTCGGCTCGGCCGGGTCGTGGGTCGAGACGACCGAGAGGATCTCCAGGAGGGTGTCCCGGTTCTCCGTGTCGTCGATCAGGCCCTCCTTGACCGCCGCGCCGAACTCGGTCCAGAAGGTCCGGTAGCGCTCGGCGTGGTTGGCCTTCATGTCCCTGACGGTGGACAGGATCTTCTTGACCAGCCGACGGCGGACCACCTGGATCTGCCGGTCCTGCTGGAGGATCTCCCGGGAGATGTTCAGCGACAGGTCGTGCGCGTCCACCACCCCCTTGACGAAGCGCAGGTAGTTCGGCATGAGCGCTTCGCAGTCGTCCATGATGAAGACGCGCTTGACGTAGAGCTGCACGCCGCGGCGACCCTGCGGGGCGAACAGGTCCAGCGGGGCGTGGGAGGGGATGAACAGCAGCGCCTCGTACTCGAAGGTGCCCTCGCCCTTCATGTGCACGATGTCCAGCGGGTCGGCCCAGTCGTGGCTGACGTGCTTGTAGAACTCCTTGTACTCGGCCTCGTCGACCTCGTCGCGGGGCCGGGCCCAGAGCGCCTTCATCGAGTTGAGCGTCTGGGTCTCGGTCGTGGTCGCGTCGCCCTCGCCCGGGCGCTCGACGGTCATCCGGATCGGCCAGGCGATGAAGTCGGAGTACCGCTTGACGATCTCCCGGATCGTCCACTCGGCGGTGTAGTCGTGCAGGTTGTCCTCGGCGTCCGCCGCCTTGAGGTGCAGGGTCACCGCGGTGCCCTGCGGCACCTCGTCGACCGCCTCGACGGAGTAGGTGCCCTCGCCGGCCGACTCCCAGCGGGTGCCGCCGGTCTCCCCCGCCCGCCGGGTCACCAGCTCCACCCGGTCGGCGACCATGAACGCCGCGTAGAAGCCGACCCCGAACTGGCCGATCAGCTCCTGCCGTGCCCCGGCGTCGGCGGACTCGCGCAGCTTGCGCAGCAGCTCCGCCGTGCCCGACTTGGCGATCGTGCCGATCACCTGGACCACCTCGTCGCGGGACATGCCGATGCCGTTGTCCCGGACGGTCAGCGTGCGCGCCGCCTTGTCGACCTCGATCTCGATGTGCAGGTCGGAGGTGTCGACCTCCAGGTCCTTGTCGACCATCGACGCCAGGCGCAGCTTGTCCAGCGCGTCCGAGGCGTTCGAGATCAGTTCGCGCAGGAAGACGTCCTTGTTCGAGTAGATCGAGTGGACCATCAGCTGGAGCAGCTGACGCGCCTCGGCCTGGAACTCCAACGTCTCGGCCTGGTTACTCACGCCGTGTCCTTTCATCCTCGAAAGCCCACCAGAGGTTCGCCGAAAGGATACGAGCCGTCGCCCACGGCGAGACGACGACGCCCGGTCGAAATCTCCCGACCGGGCGTCATCAGGGGTACCCGCAGGTGGGCCGGGGTTGCGTGCGGCAGGCGCGCATTGCCCGGAGGCTCTACCGTCGACGGTGGCGTCACCGTGGTCGCCGGGAGAGCCGAGGGCTGGTGCGACCGCCGCGTGCGGCGGTCAGTACGGTAGGGATGTGTCTCTATGGATGGCCGC
Organism: Micromonospora sp. NPDC052213; assembly: GCF_040679695.1. NCBI lineage: Bacteria > Bacillati > Actinomycetota > Actinomycetes > Micromonosporales > Micromonosporaceae > Micromonospora > Micromonospora sp. NPDC052213. Next base: position 2,117 of record NZ_JBFAVI010000163.1, on the reverse strand, counting down.
GATGTGGGGGCTGGTCGGCAGCGCGGTGGCCGAGGCGCTCAACCTGTCCGGGATGATGCGCCCGACCACCGAGTCCGGGGGGCGGTGGCAGTGGCCGTGGCGGGACCGGCGGGACGCCCCGATCGTCGTGTTCGCGGTGCTGCTCCGGACCGTGGCCGGCACCGGGCTCGCCGCCGCGGCCGGGGCGGGTGGCCTGGCCACCACCGCCTTCGCCAGCTTCACCTTCGGGGTGGCGGCGCCGCTCGTGATCGCCAAGATGTTCGACCAGGTCCGGGTGACGGAGCAGCCGTCCGACGACACACGTGGCGGACCGAACGGCGAGCACGATGACGCCGCGTGAGAGCCTGCTGGGCAGGTTCGTCTCCGCGCTGTCGGCCCGGCCCGCCGCCACGGCCACGGCCGTTCCCGTGCCGACCCGCACCAGGCTGGCCGCCGCGCTCGCCGCGCGGCCCCTGGCCGCCCGAGCGGCCGGTCACGCCCCAGAGCCCGTCGGGGAACCCGACCACGGGGGGAAGCTGACCCAGCGGGTCAAGGAGGTGCTGGCCGGCATCCTGGGCGTCACCGCCGACCAGTTGCGGGTCGACGCCGACGGCGACGTCGGCATCCGCGTCGGCTCCGCCATGATCTTCGTACGGGCGCAGGACGACCCGCCGCTGGTCGACGTGTTCTCGCCGCTGCTCACCGGGGTCCAGCCGACCGAGTCGCTGTACCGGCGACTCTCCGACCTGACCAACGGTCTCGTCGTCGGCCGCGTCTACTGCACCGGGGACACGGTATGGGCGTCCGTGCCCGTCTTCGGGCAGGACTTCGTGCCCACCCACCTGCTGCTGGCCGTACGGGCCATGGTCGAGCTCGCCGACGACCTCGACGACCAGCTCCGGCGGGAGTTCGGCGGCAGCCGATTCTTCGGCGAGGAGTCATCGGGCCTGGCGGCTGTGCCCGATCCGACCGGCTACCTGCGTGACCTCGACCGGGCCGGCGCGAGCGGAGCAGGCAGCGTCCTGGTCGACCTGCTGGCCGACCGGGGGCGGACGGAGGAGCTGCGGGCCCGCGCCGAGCACGGCGACTGGCACGCCGCCGCCCGGCTCGCCGCGCTGCTCGCCGGGGAGGGGCGCGCCGACGAGGCCGAACGGTACTGGCGGATCGCCGCCGACCAGGGCGACCCGAGGGCCCGCGACGAGTTGGCCGCCCTGCTGGCCGCCCGGGGCCGGCACGACGAGGCGATCGCGCTGCTGCGGCGGGCGGTCGAGGCCGACGACTGGCGCCCCCTGCCGCTGCTGCTCACGCTGCTCACCGAGCGTGGCTTCGTCGACGAGGCGATCGCGCTGCTGCGCCGCCACGCGGCCACCGGGGACTGACCCCGCGCCGCCGAGCGACGCCGGCCCCGCCGCGCGGCCGGACCGGACCGATCGCCGCCGGCCTGCCGGCCCGGACCGATCGCCGCCGGCCTGCCGAGGGCGGGCGTCATGGGCTCCGTGTGGGCGTCGGGCGACCCGGCCCGGGCGACCGCGCTGTCCCGCCCTGCCGCGCCGGGCATCGCCGCCACAGATGCCCTGGGCCAGCGATGCCCGGCTGTCGGGTGAGCGCCTGCTTGGGGTGTGTGTCCGGTTCGGCGAGAGCTTCCGGGCGCGGTGTGGGGTGCCGTGTCCGGTTGGTGGTGGATTGCGGTGGCGGGGGCCACCGCCCCGGCGGGCATGGGCCGGGGGGTCGGGGCGTTGTAACCATCGTGAGCGCGTGACCCCCGAGCCGATCCCACGGGCCGGGGCGACGGCCGGAATGCCGGCCGGACCCGCGTCGTTACATCCCCCGGGATTGCTGGAGCGGTGGCCGCCGGAATGTGTGGCCCGCCCGGCCGGTTACATCCCCCGGGACCGCGCCCCACCCCCCGAACGCAGGGCGCACCCCCTCTCTTTCTGGCGTGACCTTTCCTTTCCGTGGCACACCCGCCCCCTTTCTGGTGTGTGCCGCGTACCCCCGATCGAAAGGTGCTTCATCATGCGTACCGATCTGATCCGTAAGGCCGCCCTGACCGCTGCCGGCCTCGCCTTCACCGGCGGCGCCATCGCCGGCCCCGTCACCGCCGCCCACGCCGCCCCCACCACCGACACCAAGCCCGC